>JAILBQ010000095.1 GCA_024680815.1 Lachnospiraceae bacterium
GGAGAGCTCCGGATGCATATGGAGGTCCCGCTTAAGCTCCAGTGCCAGTTTGTATTCATTTTCTGTAATCTTGCGGTTGATTTTATCGAACATAGTGTTACAGATTTTTAGCCGCTGATCCTCTCCGAAGAAAAGTCTTAATTGTTTTTAGCAAGCTGCTTTCTTCTCTCTTTGGTCCGCGAGGCGATCTTTGAAGAACCGGGAAGCATCTGTTCCTGAAAGAGAGTGATGTCATCAATCTTTGTAGTAGACATTCCTTTCCTTAATGACGTAAAATATGAAAGCTTTATCATCTCATGATCATGGACTTCCGGATTCTTGTCATTAATGTAATAATTTTCTGCGTCAATAAGCGCGTCCTGAAGTTTTTTGAGACGGTCCTCAAGGTTGTCCAGCTCATCCGGATTCAGCAGATCCCTTAACATCAGCCTGAAAAACGTACCGTCCATAGCCAATAAAGCTTTTTTGAATTTCGGCGGCAGGGCGTGGAGCGATTCCCGGGAGGGTTTTCTGAGCTGGGTTCTGATCTCCATTGCAGTAGCATAGTTCAGATTGCCGAAGGCCATGTCATTATCGATACATTTTATCCCTTTTATCTCGCCTGAAGCCCCCTTAATATACATAAAGTTCCCCCAGTGTCTGTCCACCTGCCCGCACAGAAGATCAAAAACCGGTAATATCAGGAGCTGGTCTTCAGCCTCTTTTGAATACTTAAGAGACTTCGAAAGAGCCTCGTTTATGTTCAGTCCCCCTGCGTCCTCCATGAGATTTCCGCTGATGATCTGTCCGTTTTTCTTGATGACAGCAGTACGGGACTCCGCGAACATATCTCCGATCCCCATAATAGAAGCCAGACGGCTGGTGGCCACGTTCCTGCGGGTAAGATTACTTCCCGGAGTGATCTTTGCGGAAACTGATGACATGACCAGCTGATTATAGGTTTTAAAAACAAGCTTGAAACAATCTCCGACTATTTTTCTTCTTTTCTTTGGAACGTTGGCAAGAAATGCCTCCAGAGGTATTTCAGAGTCCTTTTTCAGTTTGGAATAAAGATCATCTTTGACAAAGAGATTATAAAAATGATCATAAAAATCATCTTCTTCATAATTATCCAGTTCTTCCGTCACGGCATCCTTAAAGGCATTTACTTCCTGCCGCGTCATTACGTTTTGAAAATGTTCGACTGCCGTGTCTGTGATCATTTCTTCTATGGTGCCGGAATAAGTAGCATCCTCCGGCTTAAAATATAAGGTCTTTCCATCTCGTTTGATCTTCAGTACTTCGGAGGTTCCGGCGCCCACTTCCTCCGGCTGTTTCTCCAATTCGTCAAGATCGATCTTTAAGGCTCGCTGGAACCTGAGCATATCTGCCCAGGTCTGGCTCTTTCCGGTTTTTGCCAGGTTGCTTCCGATCATACTCTGCCGATAATCCACCATGGACTGGGCAAAAAGAGACTCTTCTTCAAGAACCTGGTTCTTTAGTTTTTCTATCAGTTCGAAGCGCTCCTTCGTATAATCCGAAAGACCTTTCCCTTTTCCAAGCCATGCATCCATACTGGCTACAAGCTTGTTGTACATCATGCTTATGGCCAGGTTGACGGCATCCAGCTCTTTTTTATAGCTGCTTTCATCTTTTGGCGTCATGGCAAAAGGGGGCATTGGATTGTTTAAGTATGCCTGGATCATCATGATCTTGTTCTTGACGTCCTTCATTTCCTCACTGTCTTCAACAAGATCATTGTCGTCATCTCCGAGAGCTTTCCGGCTGTCAAGGATGTCCTGTCCCACAAGATACACCGGAGGCATGTTTTCCTGCATGGCTTCTTCGGATTCCCTTAAGAAGAGGGTCTTACCTTCCGCAGCTTTTTTTTCAATTGAAGAAATATCCACCGTTTCTGTTTGTTTCTCTTCTTTTTTTACAGTTTCGGGAGGATTGACAACGTTCTCCTTCTTTTTGCTTTCGATTTCCGAATAGCCTGTATCTATACCGGTTTTTTTCGAATGATCAAACGACTCCCTGGATACATGTGTACACATAACAATCCCGCTCCTTTTGCATCAGATTTTTTCTCGGAAATATTTCTATAAACAGCAAACGACAAAAGTCTTTTCGTTTTGTAATTTGTATCTTTTTTATAATATCAGAACGCTCTGATTCTATCAATGAATAACTGTTCCATTCTTTTCTCATCCTGAAAGGTTACCCCCGCCCCCTGATTTGTAGTACAATTAGATCGTCATGAAGGATGGATACGGCCGAAAAATCGAATATTTAAGGATATCCGTTACGGATCGCTGCAACCTTCGGTGCAGATATTGTATGCCCGATGGAATCAAATGGATCCCGATGGAAGAGATCCTGACTCTCGAAGAGATCGCCGATGTAGTCAGCTGCGGAGTTTCACTGGGGCTTAAAAGCATACGGCTTACCGGAGGAGAGCCCCTGACCCGTAAAGGACTTATTTCGCTTGTACGTCTGATCAAAAATACGGAGGGCATAAACAGGGTTTCCATGACAACGAACGGTGTCCTGCTAAAGGAAAATCTCCCATCCCTCATTGAAGCCGGACTTGACTCGGTAAACATCAGTCTGGATACACTGGATCGTGACAGATATCGGGAAATATCCGGCTCCGACGCACTTCCGGCCGTCCTTTCCGCAATAGACAGTGCCTTTGAAGCCGGGATACAGACAAAGATCAACGTGGTTTCCATGGATTTTGTTGAAGAAGAGCTCCCCGGAATGCTGGAACTGATCAGGGAGAGGGATATCAGTCTGCGATTCATCGAGATGATGCCGATCGGTCTGGGCAGAAGCTTTCCCGTCTACGACCACCGGGATCTCCTGTTCCGGCTGAAGGAGCTGTATCCGGGACTTGAACGGGATACAAAATTCCATGGATCAGGCCCCGCGGTGTATTACAGGATCCCCGGATTCAAAGGAAGTGTCGGGCTTATAAGCTCCATACATGTCAAGTTCTGCGATTCCTGCAACAGGGTCAGGCTTACCTCGAGAGGTTTCTTAAAGACCTGCCTGTGTTATGCGGAGGGAACCGATCTGAAGATGCTTTTAAGATCAGGCCTTCCGGATACGGAAAGAAATGAAAAGATAATCAGCGCAATGAAAGAAGCGATATTAAACAAACCTCGTTTTCATTGTTTTGAAAGCGTGGGTGATATCACGGAATCGGCATTTATGAACGGAATAGGCGGATAAGGAGTCTGATCATGGAAGGAAGAGTTCGTTCGATCTCGATAAGCAGTGAGAGAGGTGTCGTGAAAAGGCCGGTGGAAACCGGGCACTTCATAAAGGATTTCGGTATCGAAAACGATGCCCATGCCGGTAAGTGGCACCGTCAGGTAAGTCTCCTCTCTTATGAAAAAGTTGAGGAATTTAATGCCCGGGGGGCCGGAGTCACCGACGGGGACTTCGGTGAAAACCTGCTGGTGGAAGGCATCGATTTTAAAAAATTGCCGGTGGGAACCATATTAAAAGCAGGAACGGTTACCCTGAGAATAACACAGACAGGTAAGGAATGTCACAGCTCCTGCGCAATCCGCCGGAG
>JAILBQ010000123.1 GCA_024680815.1 Lachnospiraceae bacterium
TAACAGAGTAGTTAACGGAGTTTAAGTCATGGGCGGCAATCTGTTCACGATCCTGACATCGACAATTAAATCAAAGTTTGCTTCGATCGTTGCAAAGGTTCGCCTCTGGACAAGCTGGAGCTTTGTCAAGACCCGGATTATCGGCGGCATCCGGGACTTCTTTGTCAAGCTCATGGACGTCCGTCCGAAGAACAAAAACGATTACTACACTATCTTCGGATGGATGGTCAGCAAGAAGCTGGCTTATGCGATTATCGTATTTGTAGGAGTAATAAGCCTGTGGTATATTTCCGTGACGACCCAGGTTTTTTCCAAATTTGCCATGAACGGGGGCTTACGGACCTATGC
This sequence comes from Lachnospiraceae bacterium, assembly GCA_024680815.1. Lineage (GTDB taxonomy): Bacteria > Bacillota > Clostridia > Lachnospirales > Lachnospiraceae > NK4A144. The sequence goes on from JAILBQ010000123.1 coordinate 349, forward strand.
TTACAATAACGTCCTTCTGCGGCTTGCGAAAAACAGGGTCCGGATAAAGGGAAAATCGGGATACCTGGCCTATGAGGGCGAGGTTGACAAGGGGTTTGTCACCGGGGCCGGAAATCTTTATTCTCCGTCCAAGGTGCTTTTATATTCCGGCGCCTTCTTGAAAAACAAGTATGAGGGCGAGGGTACACAGTACTACGACGACGGAACCATGCACTATACCGGCACCTTCCACGAGAATCTCTATGAGGGCACGGGAAAGCTCTACCGCCAGGACGGGACTGAGGAATACGAGGGCGAATTCATGCAGGGCCTGAAAGAGGGCCAGGGAGTTCTCTACGACCAGGGCAACAACAAGCTCTACGAGGGAAGCTTCGCCTCCGATGATATTGTGTACAGCGAGCTTTTGGGGAAAGGGGTCGACGAAATCCGGGCAAAATATCTGGGGCATCAGACTCTTTACGAATCGGGAGATTTCGGGCAGGGTCAGATGGTGGTGGTGCTTTCGGACATTGACGCCCTTTACCTCAGCGAAAGCGACGACTCCGCCTCCGACGAGGGAGCGAAGGCAACGGCAGTATATGTGCTTGACGACCGCTTTCGTTCCGGTTCGGCCGTTGCAAAAAACGTCAACGAGCTTAAAAGCATTTTCGGAGAGCCCTTTTATGAGGGAAATTCAAACGTGATCCTGCCGGAGGCCGTGGCCATCAATATGCTGAATTCCTATAAATATGTTTTAAACGGCAGCGTTACCATGGATACCGATATGGTATATTCGGACGATATTGTCGTGAACGATTTTGACCGTGGCTATCAGGTATATATCTATTCCTTCAAGCGCGGCGGACTGGTTTATTCCTTTGTCGGCAAGGATAAGGACGGCTATTTTGAATTCTACTATATAACCGAGGGAAGCGAGGAAGAAGATGCGGCTTAAGGGAAAGCTTACGGCAGTTCTGCTCTGCCTTTCAATAATCTTTTCCGCCCTTCCCCCTGTCAGGGTTCACGCGGCGGGTAAAAAGCTCACTCTGTCGCTCTGCCGTTCCCTGGCGCTGGAGCACAGCAAGGAGAGGGATTCGGCGGAGCTTGGCGTGATCCAGAAGACGGCCAAGCGGGAGAGCGCTCTTAAGGCTCTGAAGCTTACGAAAAAGAATCTGTCGACTTTCCGGTGGATGCCGCTTTTAAGCTTCAAATTTCCCCAGTCCACGAACTTTGCCCAGGAGTCCAAGTTCCAGTTTCAGCCCCTGTCCCTGGCCAACGATATCCTGGTGGCCCAGCACAAGCTTCAGGACATAGTGTTTTCGGTGGACGAGGCGGTAAACAATCTCTTTGTTGAGATTGTGACTCTCCAGAAAACTCTGGATTTTAACCAGAAGAGACTTGACAGCTATTCCGACAGCCTTAAACACAATCAGGCGAAGGTGAAGCGCGGTGAAGCGAACCAGAGCGATGTGGACAGGTTACAGAAAAAAGTGGATACGCTGAATAACTCCATCGCCAGCGACCGCCGGACACTGGAAGCGGATTTGAAGAAGCTTTCCGATATGATAGGAATGGACGTGACCACGGGCTACACTTTTGAAACGCCCTATGTGGAGGCCAAAATCAACAGGGAAAATCTGGACGCCCTTATGCAGTATACCGAGGATCGGGATGAAACCTACTATGAAGCCTGCATGAAGGCCACCTCCGCCCGTATCGAACTCCAGACCAACTACGGGATCATGAATTCGAAATACGGGTCGGACATGAACCTTATTTCCATGTTTATAAATTCCGCCCTCAACAAGCAGGAGGTAAGCAAAACCGCTTTCTATCAGAAATATAAGGAATTTCTGGATAAGATTGACAGCTACTGGAACAAGAGCTTCAAGATTCTTTTTATCAAGATTTCCTTTGAATTCCTGAAGGGAGAGCTGGACGGCACGCGTTATGTGGCGGACGATCCATATACTCTTTACAACAACGTTCTGGACTATATCCAGGCGTTTAAGGACGAGGACGGGGCGAAAAAGGATCTGGACAGCCAGGTAACCGACGCCTTCAATAATTACATTTCCGTGCGGAGCTCCTACGAAAGCTACTCAAAGGATGTGGAGGAGCAGGGGAAGAAGCTGGATGAATACGCGGTTAAAAACAAGATGGGTGAGATGACCTTCGAGGAATACCAGGACGAGGTGGATAACTACGAGGAGATTCAGAACAGCATGCTGGACAGCATGAAGCTCTACACCACCACCCTTTATTCCTTTGACCGCCTGACCTGCGGCGGCGTAAGCGCCCTGCTTTCGGGAACCGACGCGGATATGCAGACCGCTGTTGTGGGTGAGAGCTTTGTCGAAAAGAGTACCGACAAGGCCATGTATTACCTGAAGTCCATTATCCAGAAGGAGATGTTCGAGCTGAGCCTCTTTATTCCGGAGGACTTTGATATCGAAATCACGGACTTCGAGTTATGGTGCGACGGGCAGCTCATCGGGCAGCGTACTCCGGTTACGGGATCCTTAAGGCATCTTAAGCTGACGAATGAGAACATAAACAAGGCGTTTATAAGACTCTATAACGGCGAGAATTTTGTGGATGACTGCATAATCAATCCCAACGAAGAGTCCGGAGAGCTCAACATCGTTACGGCCAATAACGTGAACAAGATAGAGTCCGGGGAAATCGGTTCCTACGAGACCTCCGTCAGCGACGTAACGGGCCTTGCCTCCCTGGGAATAACCCCGCTGGAGAGCGAGAAGGTGGCCGCTTTCAGGATTCTTGCCGAGGACGGAACACCCTTGGGCGACGGAAGCAACACTCCGGTGTCGAAGAAGTTTACGCACTTAAGCCTCGTGCCCAACGACCTCGAGCTTCTTTCAATCGAGTGCTACGACGAAAACGGCGGCCTGATGTACACGGGATATTTTGATACAGCGAACCAGAAGATCAGAAAGAAGGAAACCGGTGAATAAAAAGAAGAAGAAAAAAGGCATTTTTTCGCCCAAAAGAATAACCCAGGCCGTAATCCTTCTTACGGTCTCGGCTCTTTTAAGCGTATATCTTAATAAAGATGTGGCTCTGGCCCTTTTTAACCCCACGAAGGCCATGCGCTATTCACAGTATGCCGCTTCGCACACGATTCCGAATTCGACCCTCTTTATCGGGACGTATTTAATCGTCCTTCAGGGCATGTCGGACCAGATCTACGAAAAAGCCGAGCAGAGCGCCAGCGATTCCAATCAGACCAACCAGTACTATAAATCCGAGCTGGCCGGAGGCTCCTGGTTTAACGTTACCGATGCCCAGGGCTTAAGCGACATCATCAATACCGGAGAAGTCATTAACGAGGCGGAGCTGGCCGACCTTTACGTCCAGTATTTCGTCGGGGCCGACGGGTCGGTGACGGATGTTATGACAGGGGATACCGTGAACCCTTTTGATACCCCCAACCCCTACGACCTTTCTAAGCTTCCGGAGCTCCAGGAGCTCTGGATGCAGTATACAAGCTCAGAAGAGGCCGAGTCCATAACCCAGGAGGAGTATCTTAAGAACAAAAACTCCGAGAACAGCGGAAACATGCGTTCCGACGTATATAACTATCAGATCATTACCGCTTTTTTCGGACTGGACTTAAGGGACTCGGAAACCGACAAGCTCGATGCCGACCTGGCACGTCTCTTCGCCTGCTACCAGGCCATGAAAAATGCCGGGGACGATGAGGATGCGGACATTATCTATAACCTGATGGATAAGGTGGATTCCTCGAGGCGGGCGATTGTCATGGAGAAGCTTGCGACCCTGGACATCAACTGCCTCGGGACACTATACAATCTTTGTAACGGCGAGAACTACACGACCTTCGGGGATTTCAAGGATTCTTCGGATTCCGAGGATGATATTTCGGAGGAACCGGGATATATCAGAGAGCTGCAGGACGCGGCGAGCCACAGCTTTTCAAAGGACGACAGCTCCGATGACTGGTGGTCGCCTCTTCAGGAGTCTTATGATGACTATGATCCGGATGACGATGACGCTGAAGAGCCTTCGGATGCCTATAACATTGACAACGGCCTTTTAACTGCCGTGTCAAACTGCATACAGTCCTGTTCCCAGAGCTACAGCACCTATTCCTCCAAGTCGCTCACCGATGCGGATACGGTGCTGGGACATGCGGATTATACCTATTCCGTGCAGGTTACCGAGGAAGCTTCGGCAGACGGTTCCGCGGGTCCCATAAACTACTTAAGGGATGTGGAAAATATAGCCGGAAATACCATAAAGCATTCCGACAGCGAGCTTGATCTTCTGGACAGCTCTCTGGTGGGTCTGGCGGAGGGAAAATATCAGAGTGCCGTGACCGCCGGAGCCTCCAGCGAATACCAGGATGCCATTTCCTCCGGCGACGGGGCAAGCTCCGCCGACAGTATCCTAACGCAGCAGCTGGGGGACACGGAGGCAAAGAGGAGCGAGCTGGAGTTTTTGATTGACGCGGTAAAACAGAGGGAAAGTTCCGCCGATGCATTGTCTTACGTCAATAACTGTATTGACTGGACCGACAAGCTCTACGGAAGTATTCCCGGGGATGACTTTTCCGCTGACGCCACGGGCTCGGTGGACAGTCATATGAAGTGGCTCAAAGACCTGGCACAGGCCATCAAGGATTCCGACGACAGTCTTAAGGACAAGCTGGATGAGCTGAACGATAAAAAGACCGAGCTTCAGAAAAAGAGGGACGCGGCTCTTGACGATAACGACCTGGCGGGAGCCAGAGATCTGGACGCCAGCATTGCGGCAGTGGATCAGGATATAGCTGATGAAGAGGCAAATACCGGAAAGAGCTCCACTGATGATCTGGCGGATGATATTCTCAGTGATGCCCTTTCGAAGATGGCGGACGATCCGGATGCGGATATTTCCGGGGCCCTTGGGGCTCTGGCGGGAATGGGAGCCACGGACGCCCTGGATACTATTGCGGACAGGGCGGAGGACAACGGCGCTTCGGCAGCCACCCAGAACGCAATTTCCGACGCGCAGGATGAGGCGGCGGAAAACGCGGGCGGAGGAGCCGGAGACGGTTCGGGAGACGGTTCGGGAGACGGTTCGGGATCCGGTTCCGGAGCAGCCGGCTTAAGCGAGAGCGAAATACTTGGTCTTCTCGAAGACTTCTTCGGAAAGAGCATAGACGACCTTAACGCCGCAGAGCTGGCCATTGCGACCGCGGGCACTTCGGAGTTTGCGAGAGCCGGAAACACTCCGGCCGGAAAGCTTGCCGCCCGTTTTGCGGAGCTGATGCGCTCAAAGAACAATCCGTATCTCTATGAACAGTACCGGGACAAAACGCCGGAATACATAAATTTAAAGACCATCGGCGAGGTAACGAGCTTCCGTTATTTCTATGACGATACACGGAAGAAAGCCACCATGACCCAGGGAGGGAAGGTTTTCACTATCAGGGCCAGCAACCAGACCATTGAGCGGGGCGGAACGCCCGAGAACATGAAATATAAGTCCGTATTCCAGAAATATCCCTATATTTCCGAGGACGACGGGAAAAACTACTTCGGATGTACGGCGGAATATGTATCTTCGACAAGCCACGCGGTATGTATTCCGGAAACTATTGAAGCGAAGGTGGATGAACTGTTCGCTCTGCTGAGCGGCGGGGGAGAATAACGAAAAATGGCAGATTATCCTATTATAGCGGATGTCAGTAATTATCTGGTGAAGGTGATGAGGGAAAAGATGTGTCCGGAGCCTATTCCGTCTCCGAACAACATCGAGATTTCCTCTCCCCTGGATCAGGATGTGGACTACATTGTGGGCATATATCTCTACGACATTGTGGAAGACGTCCAGGTTACGACCCCGAGGCTTATTGAACGGGGCCGGGCCGAGCTGGCCAAGCCGCCCAGACCATATGCGCTACATTATATGGTCTTTATAAACGGCTCCTCCCAGATGGGATTAAAGGCGCCGGATATACAGAAAATCATCGGACGAGCCGCGCAGATCGTCAATGACAACAACTCCGTGCGGCCCGATGAGCTGCAGTCCTGGCTGGACACCAACGAACCTCCGATAGTACTGTCTCAGGCGAAGATAAGTCTGGAGGAAAAGGTAAGGGTGTGGCAGGCGATCAACAAGCCATATCAGATCAGTCTGTTCTACAAGGCGGCGCCCGTGTACCTGTCAAGCGGCGATATTCTTGAAACACCGCGTGTTGTGGATGCTCAGTTCGGATTGCATATTACAGGCGAGAGCGCAGAATGAAAGGAGGGAAGAATTAAGTGGAAGCTTCTGTTTTTGGATGTAGGCTGGATCTTCTTGTAAGACTCTACGATACCACAACGGGAGCGGCAGTAAATGAGAACGCTATTATTTTCAGGAAAAACGATCAGATTATCAGGCCGGAGATGAGAGGGATCGGCACCTATGTATTCATCAATACGGGCAGAGAAAACTTTCTCATGCATATTAAGGTCAACGGTTTTGAGGAATATGAAACAGAGGTGGACTACGAAACCCTGGACAGTCATCTGCCGGCGCTGGATGTGTTCCTGATGCCATCAGAGAACACATTTGACGGAGAACGGTTTTTCAGTTTCTCAGGTACTCTTCCTTTTCTTGAAGCGATCGAAGCGGTAAACCTGAGCCGCCCCGTATGTATGGCAAACAGCTATGATTTAAAGAAAAACGAGCTAAGCTTTTTCGGGGTAAACGGCGGAAGAGTCCGTATGGACAGCGTCTGGTACGGTTTGCTGCGAGCAGACAAAACAGGTTATGAAAAATTAGAGGTGAAAGCAAATGTGACACCTTCGTCTGTGAAGCTCGGGAATCCGCTGAAGGAAGAAGTGACATCGAATCTGCCGGTTATGAGGATCCTTATAGGAAGGGTCGGAGAAGACGGGACATATCTCCTGCGCGCCAGAAACGACGGCGGCGGACAGGTTTATCTTGTGCGCTTCATCGTGGACGGCAGGGAAATGTTTCAGACGGTGGATATGAATGCGCCGGAGCAGCTGCATGTTTGCGAGGCGCAGGCGGAAACAGTGATTGAAAATGATGATGCGCTTGCAGCAGAAGGGAGTAAGGTTTGAGTCAGTTGGTAGTAGTGGGAGCGAATGCCCTGTGTTCATTCGGTACCGCACCGGCACCGGTGAAGGTTACCTCCAACACAACGGTGCTTGCAGACGGGAAACCCGCAGGGACGATACAGGATGCCGCGGCCATGAGTAACATAGGTCCGTTTGCCATGTGTACGACCATGTCGAATCCCGCTGTCGCTTCCGCAACAGCAGCAGCTTTGGGTGTTTTAACCCCGCAGCCCTGTACTCCGGTGCCTGCGGGAACCTGGATCCCCACAAACGCAAAAGTTCTTATCGGAGGCAAGCCCTGTCTTTTACAGGATTGCAAGATGATGTGCGGCTACGGCGGTCAGATATCGATCACGCTTCCCGGACAGACAAAGGTTATGACGAGCTGACATTTCATTCTACAGAAAGGAAAAGAAGAGAAATATGGCAGAATATTTTTCACCCGGCGTGTATGTCGAGGAATATGATAATTCCCCGCGCAGCATAGAGGGAGTAGGAACAAGTACAGCGGGCTTTATCGGACTGGCGGAAAAAGGACCGGTGGAGGGACCCCCGCAGTTAGTAACAAATTTCAAGAGCTTTACACAGCAGTTTGGCGGCTTCCTTAGCGACTTTGCCTATGGCGAGTACAGATTCCTTGCCAACAGCGTTGAGCAGTTCTTCGCAAACGGCGGAACAAGATGCTTTGTCATGCGTGTCGCCCCGCCGGATGCCGCTCCCGCAAAGGCGGAAAAGGGCATTCTTACGGTAGAAGCCAAAAACCCCGGAACCTGGGGCAACAAGGTTCAGGTTACCTTCAGCACGGTCAAAAAGCAGAAGATCCAGATTCTTAAAAAGACCGATACCGGCTTTGTGGCCAAGTCTCTGGACGGCTTCCGCGAGGGAGATCTGGTGGAGTTTGAGGGAACCTATACGAAGATCAAGACCATCTTCGACAACGTGGTAACCTTTGAGGACGAGCTGCCCGACAGCGTGGTGGACGATGCGATCATCCCCAAGTCCTTAATCTATCTTGTAACTGCTGACGTGAGCGTCCGTTATGCGGACGAGGCGGAAAGCTATTCGGAGCTGAGCTTTAATATGGAGTCCCCGAAGTACATCGTTACAAAGCTTTCCGGAAGTGAGCTTATCAAAATCGAACTCGATACCTCGGAGAGCACCGGAAATCCCGTCGAGGATATCCTCGGCGAGGGCAACGAAGCCGGAGCTTTCTTCCTTGAGGGCGGCAGTGACGGTTCTGTATCCAAGGTCAACGCGGCAACCTTCATCGGCGAGGATAACGGCCCCGGAAAACGTACCGGAATCCAGTCCTTCATCGAGAACAATCTCGTGAGTATGCTGGCGGTGCCCGGAGTGACTATCCCCGAGGTGGTGGTAGCCCTTGTTTCCCACTGCGAGAACCTGCGCAGCCGTTTCGCAGTCATCGATATGCCGAAGGATATGTACAAAACGGCAGATCTGGTCGGCTACAGAGGAATGATCGATTCGACCTATGCAGCAATGTATCACCCCTGGATTCAGGTGTTTGACCGCTCCTCCAACAAGCCCGATTTCATCCCTCCTTCGGGAGCGGTGCTGGGCGTATATTCCAGGACGGACATCAACCGCGGCGTCCATAAGGCGCCCGCCAACGAGACCGTGTTCTGCACCGGCCTCAAGGTCAATTACACCAAGGACGAACAGGATATTCTTAACCCCGAGGGAGTCAACCTTATCCGTGCACTGCCCGGACAGGGAATCCGTATCTGGGGCGCAAGAACGGCTTCGAGCAACGCGGCCTTCAAGTATGTCAATGTGCGCCGCCTCTTCATCTTTGTGGAGGAGAGCATAAAGGCAAATACCAACTGGGTCGTCTTCGAGCCCAACGACGCAACCCTCTGGCAGAGAGTGGAGATGACGATCATCGGCTTCCTGGATGGCCTGTGGAGAAACGGCATGCTTGCCGGCGATTCACCGTCAACCAGCTATTTCGTCGAGATCGGGCCCAGCACGATGTCAAGGGACGATATCATGAACGGAAGGCTGATCTGCAACATCGGGATCGCGCCTTCGAGACCCGCAGAATTTGTTATCTTCCGTGTCACTCAGTTTACTGCTGAGGCCGGCGGCGGAGAAGGCTAAAACGTAAAGACGAGACTACAGAAAGGAAAGGATTTAAATTATGGCAGCAGATACCTATACTAACGGAGCGGGTTCATACTATCCGTTAACGAAGATGAATTTCCTGGTCACCGTCGCTACGATTTCCGGAACCGCAGCATTCAGCGAGGTGACAGGAGTAGAAGGAAGTGTTGATGTTATTGAGTTCCGTCAGGGCAATTCGGGGTCACTGGCTCCGGTAAAGATCCCGGGACTCGTTAAGCATGGAAATGTTACTCTGAGGATGGGATATATTCTGGACAGCCCCTTCAAGACATGGATTCAGGAGTGCGTATCTGAAACCAGAGGCCAGATGCCCCGGTATGATGTGACAATAGAATTGATCGATATCAACCCGGCGGCACCGAACCAGACGGTGGAGACCACTCAGGGCACCAGAATCTGGACCTTAACAAACGCCTGGGTGGCGAAGTACAACGCCCCCGATCTGGACGCCAAGACCTCTGATGTGGCAATTGAAAGCGTAGAGCTGGCCTATGAGGAGCTGGTGATACCGAACTAAACTTCTTTATAAGTGTTATGCGTACAGGAGCGGACGCGTTCCTGTACGCTCTAATGCGGATAAGGAAATCAAAGAAGAAAAAGGAGATGTCTTATGGAAACGGTTTACGACTTTACTCTTCCGAAGGGGTACATGGACGCGTCGGGGGAACTGCACCGGCGGGGAAAGATGCGGTTAGCCACTGCGGGGGATGAAATATCCTCCACCAGGGATCCGAGGGTGCTCTCCAATCCCTCCTATCTGACAGTGGTCATATTAAGCCGGGTCATTACCGAGCTGGAGGGAGTGGAGGCCGTGAGCGCCACCCTTGTAGAAAAGCTGTTCACGGCTGATCTGGCCTATCTTCAGGATATGTACCAGAGAATAAACGATATCGAGCCTCCGACCCTGACGGCGGTGTGTCCGGACTGCGGGAAGAGCTTTGAGGTGCCGCTAAATTTTACCGGGGAGGGATAAAACTCTATCCGGAGGAGGAGCTCTTTAAGGAGATGTCGTTTATTTCCTATTATTTCCACTGGAGCGAGGAAAACGTCCTGTCCATTGAGCACAGAACCCGGAGAAAATGGTGCAGCGAGATTTCAAAGATCAATGCCCAGTTAAATCCCTCGAAAGAAAAGAAGGAAAAGAGCATTTTTGATATGAAGCCCAGCCGGTAAGACGGCATAAAGATTCATCAGGAGTCGTTCATGGGAGAAAAAAAACATTATGAGACAGTAGGAACCTATAGCAGGGGAGATCTCCTTGACGGAGGTACAAGATATAAGGTCAATCCCGTTCCCTCCTTCAACTTCGCTCTGGAGGTGGAGCTGGCGTTTTTCATGCCCCTGCGTTCCGTCAGAATCGATAAGAAGGAAAACGAGTTCGAGCAGTACCAGGAGGGAGGACTCAACGATTACGTCCACATGCTCCGCAAGCCTGTTACCAGGCCCTTTACCTTTACGGTGGAGAGGTATCTCGGAACCTCGGAGTCAGCGGATTTTCCGACGTTTCTTTTCGATCCGCTTTCACTGGGGACACAGCTTATTCTTCCGGTGATGCTCTATGTGGGCAGATATCCGAAGATCAATTTCAGCGCGGGCACAACTCTGGCTTCCTTCGGGCGGATCTATTTCTTTACCGGCTGCACCGTCATCGCCAAGGATTTCGGTGAACTGAACGCGGAGAAAAGCGGACTTCACACGGAGCTTACCACCATCTCCTACAGGGAGATGTTCGCTCTCGACAATCCGGTCAACGGCATTGATCTGGATCGCTGGGAGATCGAAAAGGGCACCAAGAAACAGACAAATTCGGACTGGCCCAAAACGAACACGGCGAAAGATCCGGCCCCTCACAAGCAGTGGTACTATCCCGGAGATCCCGACCAGGGAAGCAGCGTAAGTACCGAAAGTCACAAAACCGGAACCAAATCCAGCACAAAAACCGAGGAAAGATCCTGGAGATATCCCGGCAACCCGGTGGATGGCTCCGAGCAGAGCACCCAGAGCGCGGCGCAGCAGATTGCCGGCGAGGCGGCGGAAAACAGGCAGTGGCGCTATCCCGAAAATCCCGTGGACGGTTCAAAAGACAGCGCAGACAGCGCAAGGCATCAGGATAGTGACAGCAAGAGAACTCCCCAGAAGGAGTGGCGTCTTCCCAGCAATCCCGTGGACGGCTCGAAGCAGAGCACGGACAATGCCAGACATCAGGAGAACGAAAAAGAGCGGGCGATTTATAACGGCTGGGAAATCGGGGATAAGCCCGGCAGCCATGAAAACACTGCGGCAAAGAAGGCAGCTGACACCGGAATCGCGGAAAAGCACCAGTGGATTTATGACGGCAGCGTAATCGGAGGCGGCGAGCAGAGCGCGGCACAGGCGGAGGCCACCGAAGCCGAAAAGCGTGCCTGGGAATATGACGGAAGCTCAGCAGGCGGCGGCGACAGGAGCTCGAGAGAGGCGAAGGACACCGGGGAGCCCGAGAAGCGCGCCTGGGAATACGACGGAAGCGCGGCAGGCGGCGGCGACAGGAGCTCGAGAGAGGCAAAGTCCACCGAAGCCGAAAAGCGTGCCTGGGAATATGACGGAAAGCCTGAGGGCGGCGGAGACAAGAGTGCGCGACAGGCTGCAAACTCCGAGCCCGAGACAAACGAATGGGTCTTTGACGGCTCCACGGAGGGCGGCGGCCAGTCCAGCGCCAGAGTTCCCGCTGACAGCGGTACTGCCGAGAAGCGCGCCTGGGAATATAACGGAAGCGCGGAAGGCGGCGGAGACAAGAGCGCGAAGCAGAGCAACAGCAAAAAATCTTCCGACGGCAAAAAATACGATATCAAGAACAACAGTCCGAAGAGCGCAAAGGCCGGTGAAGACACCGGAAAGCCGGAAGGCCGCGCCTTTGACATGAAGAACGGCGGAAAGAAAAGCGCCCGCAGGGGCGAGGACACCGGAAAGCCTGAGGGCCGTTCCTGGGGAATTGACGGAAGCGGAGAGAAGAGCGCCCGTCAGGCTGAGAGTTCCTCGGCGCCGGAGAGCCGGGGCTGGGGGATCGACGGAAGCGGGGAGGCCCAGGCCGCCCAGGCCAAGGACACCGGTTCGCCGGAAGCACGCACCTGGGAATATAACGGTTCCCTTGAAGGCGGCGGCACCCAAAGCGCAAAGGCGAATCCTTCCACAAAGCCCGAGAAGCTTTTATGGCCGCCCACGAGAAGGGCTAAAATGGCTGATGCGTTGAAATAAGCGATAGAGGAATGTTAACACTTAAGGCACCTGTTGAATTAAAGAACCGTACCTCCTTTGTGCATGATAACGACAGCTTCTCCCACCGGCTTACGGACCGCTATTCCATTACGGGGTCGGGAGTGGGGGCGGAGGAGCTGCTTCATGCACTGACCACCCCGCCGGATATTGTTATCGCGGAGGGAGACTACACCACCGTTGCGGGAAATACGGTAATTAACTCCAGAAACGAAGAGAAGCTGGACATCATAAATAACGTTTTAAACCGGATTCTTGTTTCCGTGAATTCGCCTCTTACCTATCAGGACCGGGTGTATATCACGGACTGCTTAAATAAACTGGGTATAAGGGATGACCGCCGGTTTATGTCGGAAGTGCGGCGCTTCATGCGCCGCACCGAGGAGCACAACACCCTTATAGACCTCTATTTTCAGGACGAGGCAAATGAGCTCCGGCAGGACGTACTTCAGTGGATAGTGCAGGAGCTACGGAACAGAGGCCGGGAAGAGAGGGTTGAAAGCAACAGGTATTTTGAAAACCACTTAAGCACCGAGATTATGAACCGGCTGCAGACCGGGGCGATTTACCAGATTGTTTCCAATTTTACCCAGAATCCCGTTTTAAAGGAAATCGCCGCTCCGGAGCTTTCCGTGTCCGAGCAGGGAGAAACCGCAAGAGAAATCCTGACTCAGCGGATTTTTAATTCCTTCATAGCCGAGGGAGAGGAATTAATCTACAGGGAAGATTACTACGAGGGCGACCGTTTCGAGGAGGGCGAAGGGAAGGAACGCACCAGGGAGTATATTGAGAGAGAGTCACCGGTGGACGCGCGGGAATATACAACGGTTACCGTGGAGCCGGGGAGCACCCGGGAAATACTCCGGCAGAGTGTCAGGGATTATTTCGGCGAGGAAAGAGAGCGCTACCTCTACAGGGTGGGGAACGTCTACGAGGAGGAATTTGTTTCGGAGAGCACCACGGAAGGGAACTTTACAACCTCTGTCACCTCAGCCGTCATGCTGGATTTAATCAAGAACCTGATCAGCGTCGGGTATGAGCGGTTAAGCAGACAGGAAAACCAGTGGTTCGATCTTCGGAAAATCATGTATCAGTCCTCAGGAAACACTCTGAGCCGGCTTAACATTATTTCCTCCGACAATTATGTTACGACGGTGGTGGATCATGCGGAAGAAGAGACAGAGCTTGTCCACGAAAACACCGAAGAGCTCGTAACCGAAGAAACGGACAGGACCGAGGAGAACCTGGAGCTTATCCGGGAGCAGGTCAGACAGATGGAGGAAAACAACCGGAATGAGGTAAGCCGCTACCAGCAGATTTTATCAATACTTAACCGGGTACGGGAGCGCAGACGCAGTGAGGACGCTGCAGAGCGGACAAGACGGGAATCACTCGGAGCGCTGGAAGGGGAAAACGTCGTCTACGAGAGCCTTGAAGAGGAAGCGGCAAGAGAAGAGGAAGCCAAAAGGGAAGCCTTCCGGGAGATCATCCGCCTCTTCCCCGACGACAGGGGGAGGGTGCTTTCAATACTGGAGCAGTTTTTCACCGGCAGAAGCGTGACGGAGGGAGATACCAACGTCATGAGCTCCGATATAAACCTCCTGCTTCAGGACATAGAACGTTTCAATGAGCGCGAACGCACACAGGAGCTTATTTTAAGGGAGACCGCCGAGGGGGAGAGCGAGGCGAAGGAGGAGCTGGAAAAGCTCAGGTCCGAGAGGGAGAGCGTCCCGGAGAAGAGAGAGACGGGACGCGAAAGGGCTCCGGAAGCGGAGCTTGTTCTTCGGAGAAACGAAAGCATCACAACCGAGGAGCTGGAGGAAACTCTTGCGCAGTACCGGGCGGAACGGAGCCGCAGGGTAGAGGACAACATCGAAGAGGCGGAGACGGTGGACAACCGCTCGGAGGTCCACCGGACCGTGACGGAAAGCAGAAACGTCATGACCGAACAGGATCTCAACGAAATCCAGGACATGGTGAACCGGGGGCTGAAGTCCCAGATGGGAGCCATCTCGGAGGAGGTTCTCCACAGGCTTGAGCGGAGACTTAAAAACGAAAAGAGCCGCAGAGGGTTATAACTGACCTGAAGTAACGAAAGGATAAAATAATGGGAAATGCGCTTGAAAATGTGGGACGGAGTCTCATCGGCAATGTCGCCAAGGCGATTCTCTGCATTAGAAACCCCGGCAGCATAACAGATGATTTGGACAATAGCAAGGAAGGGGATCTTCTGGTCGGAGAGGCAGCGGCCATTAAGGATATTGCCGGGGAAGCGGGTCATCCGGAGCAGGGACTTGAGGGTACCCTTATGAAAAGCGCGGCGGAGGCCCTTAAAAAAAAGAAGACCCTGGGCTACAGCGACGTGAAGACCAAGGCCAAAGCGAAAAATTATATTGCGCTTCAGATGCAGTATAATCCTTCCTCCCTTCGCTTCGATACCACCGCCGGCCGGCAGATGAATTACGGAAGAAACGGCGCTGACACGTCCCTCCAGCAGTATATCGCTCCGGCTTCCACAACCTTAAGCTGCGAGCTTCTTTTCGACGACGTGAACAATATGGATGCCTTCATGCTTTCCGATCTTCCTCTCTCCACCGGACAGATACTGAGCTTCGGAAAAAGCGTGGTCACCAATGCCAGGGGTATGGACTACAGCGTGCAGGATCAGCTGGAAGGCCTGATTTCACTGATGGCGGTGCCCGAGGCCAAGCAGGTGATCTTTTTCTGGGGAAACATGAGCTTTCGGGGAGAAATGGTTCAGGTTACCACCACCTATACAATGTTTAACAAGAAAGGCTATCCGATCCGGGGGAAGGCCGCGATTTCCATTCGCCAGGGAGATTCCTCCAAGGATGAGGAAGCAGCCTACAGATACGATAATACCTACTGGGACAATGCCGTTGATACCATGTTCGCCATGGACCGCGGAAAGCAGGGTACGTTTGAGAAGATAACCAACAACAATCTTTTGAATTTGAACATCTGATTTCCGGAGATATAAAAAATGGAGTTTAAGGATGTAGCTAAAAGTCTGGCCCAGAACATGGGGGCCATTGAAAAGGCCCAGATCGAGATTCTGGATTTCAGGGAGAGGCTGGTGGACAACGAGCTGGATCCTGTGAAGCTTAACGGCGGCGGAAATGTCGGGCTGGATCCGAAAATAAACAAGGGGGCTGCCACGGCCTTCGCCGATACCGGCATGACCAACGATTTCATGGTGGAAACCGCCACAATGGACAGAAAGGAGAAGCCGGGAGCTCTGCAGGTCACCCAATCGGGCCCCACACTGGAGAAGGTTAAGAAAAAGCTTTATACCGTCCAGTTCAATCCCTCCTCCCTGCAGCTTAGCGCTCATGGCGGCGGCAGAGTGCAGAAGACGAAGTATAACACCCTGAAGGACAAAGACGGACATGACATTCTGGATGAAAACGGAAAGCCGAAGCTGGAAAGCGGCGGCGTCAGCTATGAGCGCGCCTCCACAACCATCAGTTTAAGCGTCTCTCTCCTTTTTGACGCCATGGATATTCAGGGCGCCTTTATGTCGGATAAGTTCAATATTTCCCCCTCGGCTCTGATAGGAGATTTGGCGAAGACTATAAATTACAATATGAGCAAGAAGGACGAAAACGGCAATAAAACCGATGAATCCCGTAAAAAGACGTCGGTGCAGCCGGAGGTGGAGGGTTTTATCGGGATTCTCAGAAACCGTTATACAAGACTTATCACCTTCCATTGGGGAAAGATGTCCTATACCGGGGTGCTAAGGAGTGTGAGCGCCACCTATACGATGTTTGATCCCCTGGGGCAGCCCGTCAGGGCAAAGGTTGATTTAACCATAATGTGTGCCGACGAGGATATTTATAAAAGCTCCCTGAATTACTGGCGGAAACGCTATAAGGATATTTACGGCAAGGCAAAGGACGGCGGCATAAGCTATGTCAAGGCCTCACAGATGGTGGGGAATCTGTTTAATATTTAAGCCATGGCAGATTTTGAATATGATGCGTTAAAATCTCAATATGAAAGCTTTGAGGATCCGAGGCTGATGGTCATTATAGACGGCAAGGATCTCTCTGAATCCAAGGAGCCTTTGGAGGTAGTAGGGCTGGAGGTGGAGCTTACCAGCGGCTTTGAGGCCTCCATTGCGGAATTCAAACTCGCGGGAGCCTATTATCCCTCGGCCAGAAGCTTTGATTTAAGCAAAGCCAAGAAAACCTTTTCACTTGGCTCCTCCGTCATAATAAAGATGGGCTATGCCACTTCGGTCCGGGAGGTGTTCAGGGGGTTTATCGCCAGAGTGCGCTTTGTGATTCCCGCGGATGATACCTCGGAGTCGGCCTTTATCGGAGTTACCGCCATGGATGTCAAGGGCATAATGATGGCCAACCGCCATTCCAGGAGACTGCGCGCCACTATCTATTCCGACGCGGTAAAGGAGGTTATGGATGCCGTCCCCTATCTTACCCAGAAGGATGATCAGGGGCAGCCTTTTGTCGACGTTACAATTGACGCCACACCGGATAAGGAAAGCGGAGGCTCCGGGGGAGAAGGCGGAGGAGGCGGAAAAGTCGGAGGAAAGGACGATAAATCCGACACCCGTGTGGAAATGGTGGAGGAAAGCGACTATGAATTCATAGTCAAAGTCGCGAAGAAATTTAATTTTGAGTTTTACAGTGTCGGAAAGAATGTATATTTTACCCAGGCTAAGAAGAATGAAACCCCGCTTATGGAGCTTTCTCCGAATAACCTGATAAACCGGCTCGAGGTGGAATATGACATTACCGGGCTGGCCAGGTCGGTGGAGGTTCGCTCCGTCAATATGGACGACGGAAAATTTCTCGGAAAGAGCAAGAAATCCAACGCGAAAATTTCCCTTGGAAGCAAGGCCAAACCTCTGGTGGATAAACAGAAGCTGGTTTATCTGGATTCAAGCGTGGATACGAAGGAGACCGCGGGATACCGGGCGGAGTACCTTATGGCTTTAAATGAATACAGGCTGGGAAGCCTTTCGGCAACCTGCATCGGGCTCCCTGAGCTTGTCCCCGGGAGGTTCATCGAGGTAATAAATGCGGGAGAGCCCTTAAGCAATCTGTTCTATCTGACAAGGGTGCGTCACGTTATGGATGACGGGAATTTTTATACGGAAATTGAGGGAAGCGCCAATTCAATAGCGAAACAGTAAAGGAAAAGCATGGCATTTTACGATATTTTAGAGGATGTGTCCAAGCGGCAGATCGAGAAAACCGAAACCGGAGACTCCCGCATCATGGGAGTCATGCTGGGAGAGGTGGTAAATAACTACAACCAGCAGATGCCCGGCAGGGTTGCCGTCAAGCTTCTGTCCAGGGAGGAGACCCCTTCCGATGATGGCAGTAACAGCGGCGGCGGGGGAGGCGGCGAGGAAAACACGGACGCCGCGAGGATCCTCTGGGCTAAGATGGTCATGCTTTCCGGAGGTTCCTCCTGGGGTCATTATTTTATCCCGGAGAACGGGGATCTGGTGCTGGTGGCCTTTGAACAGGGCAATATTGAAAGGGCCTACATCATAGGCTGCGTTCCCAAAACAAAGGATAAGATCATCTCCAAGTCCATAGACGAGATGAACCAGTTTAAAAAGATTGTGACCCGCAACGGAAGCGCCGTGATTTTCGAGGACTACGCCGAAAAGAGTGAGGGCGAAGAAGGCGGCGGAGGCGGTGGCGGAGGCGGCGGAGACGAGCCCGGCGCCAAGGACAAGATTACCGTAATCACCGCGGGAAGTGCCCATAAGATTCTGCTGGATAACGAAAACAAGCTTATCCAGATTACTGATAAGGAAGGGAAAAATTTCGTCAAGCTCAACACTGACGAGGACAAGGGCCACATCGAGGTCACCGCAGCGAAAAAGATGACGGTGAAGGTGGGGGACAATATAACCGTAACCTTAAACGGAAGTTCGGGAGCGGTTACGATAAAGGCCCAGAAGGTACAGATACAGACGGACGACGCCATGAGCGTGGAAAGCCAGGGGCGGGCCGAATTCAAGGGCACGAATGTGACTCTGGAGGGATCGTCGATGCTGAAGCTTTCCTCCAGCGGACCGGCCCAGCTCTCAGGAACACCGGTAAAATTAGGATGACTTTTTTTCAGGAGAAGAAATGGCGGATAATGCGTTTTTAGGGACGGGGATGAAGTTTCCTCCGCAGATTGACAAGGCAACCGGACGCTTTGTCACGGTTTCCGGCAACCAGACCGTGAAGGAATCCATATATCTTATATTGATGACCCAGAAGACGGAGCGGCTGGCTCGTCCGGATTTCGGCAGCGAAATCATGAGCTACACTTTTATGGATACCGGGGTCACGATGCTGTCCATCATGCGGCGGAGTCTTACCCAGACAATACTTGCCCAGGAGCCGAGAATTTCCGATGTCGACGTGACAACCGAGTTTCACGACAGGGAGGGCATGATACTGATTAATATAGCTTATACCGTGGCCGCCACAAATACCAGGGACAATCTGGTCTTCCCCTTCTATCTCAATTCCGGCGAGCTGCCGGAGGAGACGGTGGAGGAGGACTTTATCATGCCGGATGAAGGGCCTGGAACTCCGTATATGGATGAATAAAATGTGCATCAGACGACCTGATATTGCGGAAGCGGCGAAGCCGCTGAGCAATCCGTACTTTATTCAAAGAGTATAAAAAAGACGAGGAAACCAACGTGAAGATCGACAACCGACTTGCAGCAGATATCGAAGAACAGATTGCCTCTCTGGCCGGAAAGTATGCGCCGGAATGGAACTTCGACAGGAATAATCCGGATATCGGCGGCGTTATAGCCAAAATCTTTGCCGGTCAGATGAAGGAAAACATCGATCTTGTGAACAGCGTGATTGAGCGCTATCACGCGGAATTTATCAACATGCTGGATCTTTCCTTAAAACCGGCCAAGCCCGCGGGCAGTATTGTCCGCTTCCGGCTTGTGGACGGTCCGGTTCCTGGCAGCAGGATACGTAAGGGTACGAGACTTCTTGCCGACAGAACCACCGCCGAGGGAGAGGCAATCGTCTTTGAAACTGACCGGGAGATATATGCCACAAACGCCCGTATAGTAAACGCTTTCATGACAGACAGGGAGGACAGCCGCATAACTCCGCTGCTGGGCTCTATCGCCATCCCGGAGATCGTAAGCTCCGGTATGCTCCCCGAGGAAGAAGGAGGGACTGAAGAGGAAGAGCTTCCTGCCTATGCCACGGCAGCCTCTATCCGGCCCTTCACACTGTTTTCGGAGGGGGAAAACGTAGCTCAGAATGTACTTATCCTGTATCATTCTTCCATCTTCGATATTGAAAACGAGCCCATCTACATCCGCATTTCCGGCAATCCGGATCTGAATGAAAAAATTCTTGCGGGGGACTATGTATTCCGCTATTACACCGATGACGGCTTTGTGCCTTTCCTTTCCATGAAGCTTCTGGAGGATAAAGAGACCTTCTGTCTTGTGAAGGACAGGGAAAACAAGAAGGTTCTGGACGGCGGAAAGGAGACCGCGGTAGTAACCCTTTCCACGGAAGAGCCCGTCACGGAGGAAACGGACGTTACCTCCATTTCCCTTTCCTCCCAGGGACACGAAAGGGGAGCGGATTATGCCAATGACGGCGCAAATGATTTAAACCCGGAGAATTTCGCGCCCTTTGGGGAAGAGCTTCTGGTTTATAATGAATGCTATATCGGCCAGGATCTGTATTTTTCCAAGGGCGGGGCCAGAATCACCATATCCTTCCGCACCTCCTTTAAAGAGCGGGGGCTTTACCTCACAAAGCAGGAGGAAGAGGTAGAGCTGAAAATCGTCAAGAAAAAACCGAAAATTGCGGCCGGTACTGATCCGGCCCATGCATATACCGACGAAATATCTCTTGAATACTTCAACGGGCTGGGCTGGAAAAAGCTGCCCTGTGACCAGGAGGTGAGCGGCCTTTTCGCGACGGATATTGCCGCGGAGCACACCATTACCTTCCTGTGTCCCGAGGACTGGCGCCCTACGGAAACCGGGGCCTACAGCGGAAGGTGTCTGCGGCTGCGCCTGATGAAGTCGGACAATTGCTACTTAAGACCCGCCGTTCACCATTATCCCGTGATTGCCGGTTTTCAGGTGTCCTTTTCCTACGGAGAGCATTTTGCAGCTCCTGAGAAGCTCTTTATGATCTCCGGTACGGAAAAGAGGGATATTACGGTTTCTTCCCGGAAAACCAGGTCTTTCAGCGTGTTCAGTTCGGGGAAATATACGGATGACGCTTTGTACCTGGGCTTTGACAGGAAGCTGGAGAGCGGTCCGGTGAGCCTCTACTTTGAGCTGGACGATGTTCTCAACCAGAGTCCTCTTAAATGCGTGTTTGAATATTTCTCGCTCCAGGGCTTCAAGCAGCTCAGGGTTCTGGATTATACCTATGATTTTTCCCGCTCGGGCACGGTGCTTTTTGTTCCGCCTGCGGATTTCCATGAAACAGAGCTGGAGGGGAGAAGACGCTTCTGGCTTCGAATACGCCGCAAGCATATTCAGGAACTGGAAGAAAAACGGATGTTCCTGCCGCGTATCCGCAGGATTTTAACAAATGTGGTAACCGTATCCAACACCATAACCTCTCCCGAGGAGGATTATTATCTGGATGAAGCTGTCCAGAACATGCATTTCCCTCTCCATGCGGAGAATATTCTGGACGCCGAGGTCTGGGTCAATGAAAAAGGCAGCATTTCCCAGGAGGAAATCGAGGATTACGAGGCGAACCGCCCTGATGAAATCAGGGAGGAGTTTGACAGGATGGAGAGGCTGACCGCGGTCTATATCCTCTGGAAAGAGACGGACAGCTTTTTTAAAACAAAGGGTGACCGCAGGGTATACCTGATAGACAGACAGATGCGGGAAATCCACTTTTCGGACGGTATTGCGGCCGATTATCCGAAAGTTCTCGATGACGTGGGCTTCAAGGTCCGGATTCGCACCAGCAACGGAGAGGACGGTAATGTTCCGGAGGACAGTATTAACGAAACCGAGGGGGCGGAGCTTTTCATAGACACGGTGACAAATCCGGTCAGGGCCTACGGCGGCAGCGATATGGAAACCCTGGATCAGGCCTTAAGGCGGGGAGCCAATGTCATGTACGGCAGAAACCGCCTGGTTTCGGCTAAGGATTATGTGTTTACGATTCTGAATTTTTCCTCCAGCATTGACAAGGCCGCCTGTATTCCCGGGCGCACCATAGACGGGAAGGAGAATCCCGCGGACATTTCCTTTGTGCTTCTCATGAAGGATTTCGCGGACGGCTCCACCTCCTTCCACAGAATTGCGGGGGTACTTAAAAACCATTTGCTGGAAAGCTCCTGTATAGCCGTTTCGGCGGAACGCATCCACATTGTGGAGCCGATTTTTGTTTCCCTTACGGTGAATGTCTGGGCAGAGGTGGCAAACCTGGATGAGAGCTTTGAAATTCAGAGTCTGATAGGAAAGACGCTGACGGAGTATTTAAATCCCGTATCTGCCCCCGAGCATTCCGGCTGGGGAATCGGGACAATGCCGAAGCAGTCGCAGATTATGATGAAGCTGGGGACGCTCAAGGGACATGCCGCAATACGGAAGCTTGCCATGGTTGTAAAGTTTGCCGATCAGGACGGAGAGCATGAAATGGATCTTTCCGACCTTAAGACCACGCCGTTTATGGTGGTGCGTTCGGGAGAGCATCATGTATATATCAACTACAGGTAATCGGGGGTTTTAAACGTGCTTAGAATTCAGGAGGCTGTAAGCAGAACCTTTAACGATCGGCTGGCGGATGTCTATACCGATCTGCCGACTCTTACCCGGGAATGGACGAATTATAACCCGTCCGACCCCGGAATCACGATTCTGGAAAATCTGACCCTCTTTGAAACCCTTCAGGGTTTTCGGGCAAACGCCTTAAGCGCCAGGGCGGAGCGGATGCTTTTAAAGATGGCGGGCTTTGAACCGAAGAGAGGGAAGTGCGCGAGACTCCTTCTTTCCGCGGAGGGGTTAAGACATCCGGCACTGCTTCCCAACGGCCAGCGCTTTATCCTCGGAGACCTTGTATTTGAAACCCGCAAACAGATTTTAGTGGGAGACTGTCATCTTACGGGAATATATTCCCGCGTCGGGGATGAATATCACAATTTAAGCTTCCTTCTGGACAGGGAGTACCGTGTGCCCGGGAAGGCTTTCGGCGACAAACCGAAGGAGGGGGACGCCATATATTTTATCGCGGACGCTCTGCCGGAGGCCGGAAAGGATACCTCCTTCTATATCGAAATTGACGCCGTCAACAACCGGAACAGCGTGGAAAACCGGGGTGAAAACATCTTTGCGGCCCTTAAATGGGAATGCTATACCTCTGCGGGCTTTGAGGAAATGAAGGTAAAGGATTATACCGGGGCCTTTCTCTACAGCGGGGAAATCAAGCTTAAAATGCCGGATACGGAGGCGGTGCTTTTTACAGAGGGACCGGAAAAGGGATACTGCATCCGCGCCACCCTCACCCGGGCGAGCTATGATATCCGGCCAAGACTCTATCAGGTGGATGCGTTTCTTTTTGAGGTATGGCAGAAAAATACCCGTTCCATCTGCCACACCTATCAGAAAAACAGGACAATAAGAATAACGAGTCCCATTGAAAACGAGGGCTATATTCTGGTGTTCGGCAAGGAGGAGAAGGGTTCGAGTTACCGCCGCTACGAGCTTGCCGTCACCACCGGTCAGGAGGGCAGATACTGCCTTTATGAGCGGGGAGAGAACGGTAATTTTTCCCTGACCTTCGACCGGGATATTTTCGGATTTGAACCGGAGAGACATAAGGACGCCGTCAGGGTTGTGATTTACAGCGAGGAAATCATGAGGCGTTACCGTGTGGGAGAGGTTCTGGGCTATGACGACCAGGAGCTGGAGCTTCCGGTTTCACGGATCGTACCGGAATCCTTCTGCCTGATAGCGAAACGTTTGGATGAGAACGGAGTGCCTTTTTATGATTTTGTCAGGCCGGAAAAGGATGGAGAGGACGCCCTCTTTTATCACCTGCTTGAAAACGATGGAAAGATCGTTATAGAGGATGCCGGAGCCTTTATCGGAGCGGAGCTTTTTATGGGAGGCTGCGCGGTTACGGAAGGACCCAAGGGGAATATCCGGGCGCTCAACCACCTCCGTGCTCCCGGTTTTGAGGACTCCGCGGATTTCATTAATCCGGCGGAGGGTACGGGAGGGGTGTTCAGGGAGACTCTTAAAGAGACGAGAGAGCGCTTCAGGGAGGATGTCTACACGCCCTATACCTGTGTGACCGAAGAGGATTATGAGCGCCTGACGGCTTCAACCCCGGGACTGTGTATCCGCAAAACAAGGGCGAATATGAATGAAATGGAAAATATAGTTCATATCGCCGTGCTTCCCGGTACGGACGAGGAGTTTCCGAAGCTCTCCGAAGCATACCGCAAAGCCATAGAGGAGAGGCTTGACGAGCGCAGGCTTATCAATACGCGGTTTCAGATTCTTTCCCCGGTCTATGTCGGGGTTTCGGTTCGTGCCACCGTATATATCAAGCGCCATTACAGCGACTGCAGGGAGAAGATAGAGGAACGTTTCCGGAGCATGATCCGCTATGCCGATTCCGAAAAGAATTTCGGGGAGGTGCTGCAGTTCGAGGAGGTTTTTCGGGCCGTGGAGGAGCTTGACTGTGTTGAATTCATCTACGAGCTTGCCATGCGGCCGGAAAACGGAAAATATGCAACTCTTAAGAATTCCAACATCCATCCTGCGGAAAACGCCCTGCTGTATCCGGGCAATATAGATCTGGAACTTATCACCTACGAGAAGTGAGGAAGAAATGCCGAAATATTCGATCAGAAAAAACCGGCTGAAAGCCGGATATATGGAAGGCCTCAGAACGGAAGGGGAAAGCGGTATTGTTTTCGAGCCTAAATCCCATTACCATGCCCTGTTCCTTAAAGCGCTTGACGGTGCGGAGACGGGGGCCGAATGGGGCAGGTTTTCACTGACGGCGAGGTGCTCGGAGGATATCGTCTACAGCGTTCATTTTTTGGCCACGGATTTAAGGGATTTTTCACAGGCGGACTTTGACGGAACATTGGATGAATTTTTCACCAGCCCCGAAATTCCGGTTCCGGAAAAGCTGAGTGTGTTAAAAAATCTCGGCGCGAAAAGAACAGTGGGGGGAGATGACTGCCTGCTTTACGATTTAAGCGGCCGTTATCTCTATATTGCCCTGGAGGTAGCCGGTGAAGGCACCGGGTATTTTGAAGGTCTGAATGTTGACAGCATCGGCGATAATTTCATGAATACCTTCCCCGAGATTTACAGGCAGCGGGGTGGCTTCTTCCATCGTTTCATGTCTGTTTTTTCAAGTGTTTATAACGATTTTGAGGAGGAGATAGCAGCTCTTCCGGAAAACCTGGACCTGAATACCTGCTCCAGGGAGCTGCTTATCGCCTATGGTTCATGGATGGGCATAGATTTAAGCGGGGACTTTCTGGAAGAGGCACACCTCAGAACTCTGGTTAAGGAGGCCTATCAGCTTAACCGGATGAAGGGAAGCAGGAAAGCCATAGAGCGGATTCTGGAGATCCTGCTGGAGGAAAAGCCCACTCTTATCGAGCATAACCGTCTTCGGGAGCGAACGGGTTCAGCTTTGCAGGGGTCGCTTCCCAAGGGCTTCCGCGAGCGCGGAAACTACGATATAACGGTGCTTGTTAAAAAATGTCTTACCGAAGAACTCAGACACAAGCTCTTTTTTGTACTGGATCAGTTCAAACCCGTGCGGACGGTGATTCATCTTGTTCAGCTTGACGACTATGTTGTCATGGATTCCAACAGCTATCTGGATCTGAACGCAAGGATTCCGGAGGAGAGGAACGCGGTTCTGGACGAAGGCACCGGCCTGGACGGCGTTATCACCCTGGTATGATAGAATTTTCTCATGTGGGAAAAAGCTACGGTGACCTTACCGTTTTCCGGGATTTCAATGAGCGGATCGAGGACGGGGAGCTTGTTATAATAACGGGAAAAAGCGGCAGCGGGAAAACCACCATTATGAATCTGCTGCTTAAGGAGATCGAACCGGACACGGGAAAGATTTATTTAAAGCGCCGCTGCCTTTCCGATGTGAAGACTTCCGAGATTCCGTTTTACAGACGGGATATAGGGGTGGTTTTTCAGGATTTCAAGCTTTTCGATGACCGTACGGTCTACGGAAACCTGGAGGTTGTCAGGAACCTGACAGGAGGAAACAGGAAAGAAACGGAACGCAGGATTACCAGCGTTTTAACCATGATGGGGATAGACAGGCTCCATAAGAGGCGGCCCAAAGAGCTCTCCGGAGGAGAGAAGCAGAAGGTGTGCATGGCAAGGGCCATAATAAACAATCCCGCCGTGCTTCTGGCGGACGAACCCACCGGAAATCTGGATCCGGAGTCCTCCGCGGAGGTGATGAAGCTCCTGGAGCTCATACACAGGCAGGGAACCACGATTCTCCTTGCCACCCATGATTTCAAAACGGCTGAGTCGCTCCTGTCCCGCGGAAGAAGAATAGATCTTGATCAGCGAAGCTCCTCGGGATATTCCTCCTCGGGGATTTCCGTGAGGGAGAGGAACTCGTTGGAGCAATATCCGACATGATCCTCGGCGGCGACATAGGACCAGTCGTCTCCCAGCTCCAGAACATAGCCCTCGCTTCCGGGCGGGAGTCTGTATATACTTTTTGAGTTAACATCCGGCTCTTCCCGGATACGAAGACCGCCCTCCGTATTGATGGTTTTAAACCGGTAATATTTTTTGCTTTCCGTCTTTTCAGAGGGCTCTTCAGAGGGCTCTTCCTCCGTGATATCCGGACTTTCGGCCGTTTCGGAGGGCTCTGCCAGGACACCGGACTGAACCGTGATATTTCCCTCGTCTCCCATGACCATGGTTTTGGCTTCTCCGGCTTCGGAATCCTCTTCAGCCGGTCCGGCTCCGGATTCATTTTCTTCGGGAGAGCCGACGGTGCCCTGAATCATGTCGAGGGAGGGTTTTTCGTCCTCTTTTTGATCTGCGGGAGGCTCCGGCGCAACAGCTTCGACGGTATGGGTATCCTCGTCCTCCCGGTTGAATACCGAACCGTCATGGTTCATAAGCAGGAGAGAGAGGACGGTCACCAGAATATAGAAGATGGCCGCAGTCACAATAAGCGCGATGTTTTTTGAATTTGACCGTTCCATATACTTTAAGCGGGCAGCTGGATATAGATGCCCATACCCTTTCCTGAGGTGCTTTTTGCGTAAATCGTGCCGCCGTAGTATTCCACGATGGCACGTGCCTGGGCAAGTCCCAGACCGTTTCCGCTGATGCGGTTGGAACCCTGGTAGTTAAGCTCGAATATATGCTTTGTTTCGGTTTCGGGCAGACCTTCGCCGGTGTCCTTAAGAACTATGAAAATATCGCTCCCGACAGTGGAGATTGTTATAACAAGCGAGCCTGCCCGGTTCATGTATTTGATTGAATTGTCGATTATGTTGCGGAAGAGGACGATAAGCCGGTTGGGATCGGCGCGTACATAGAGCGTATCGGAAGACGAGGAAACCGTAACAATAAGGTTCGCGCTTCTGGCGCTTTCCTCGAGTTCCTCTTTTGCCTGATTGGCAAGGGCGATGATGTCCACGGTTCTCATCTCGTTCTCCGGAGTTGTTAAGGGGGGAAGGAGAGCCGCGATGCTGGATTCCTCGGAGGCCTTAAGCTTTGTCTCCTGTTCGGAGCGGGCGTTTTCCGCATCGGCCTTGAGACGCTGGATACTGATTTTCGCTTCCTCAAGCTCCATCCGGGCAACTTCGTTTTCCTGGGTCAGGGTGGAAAGCAGAGCATCCTTCTCCATGAGGGCTTCCTGAAGAGAGGAGACCTCCTGGTTTTTTTCCGCAAGCTCCAGGCCCACCTCCTGGTGGTAGGTGCTGGAGGTCTGCTCAGATTCTCTTACTTCCAGCCAGGTTAAGAGGCAGAAGGCCAGGAGCGCGAGGCTGTGGAGCAGGAAGAGAACGATGATAAAATGGATCTTCAGGTTGAAAAAGCCGTAGATTGTGGCGGCGTAAAGCAGGCAGGACAATACAAGCAGAATTTTCTGAATTACAGACATGGTGTTAATGGATACTCCTCTCGTTTAAGTGGGCTGTTTTTATATCCACGGGAAATTATACTATAATTTGGGTATTGTGAACAGTGGTTACTGTTAAGTAACGTGACGCGCACTCTGCTGTGTGGCAACCGATAAGAAAGGAAAGAAAATGAATCTGGGAGAAAGACTGGACAGGAAAATCCGGAGGGCAGCCGCTCCGAAATCCCCGGAGGATCTGTACTATGATACTGAAGCGGACTGGATGGAGTACGCCCCCCGAAAGTCTGAGGGAAATATTAATGAAAACGAAGGTGCCTTCGTCAGGGAAAATATCTCGGGAATAAATACCGCCAGGAGTGTTTTCGACGCGACGGCGGTTTTCAGAACCAGGCGGGAAGAGCAGTAAGAGCGATTATAAGAGGAGAAACAGATGGCAAGGTACGATGAAGCGTTAAGAAGCCAGCCCTTTGAAAACTACGGGGAATACATGTCGTATATTTTCGACTGCGTGAATACCCGGATGGATCAGTATCTGACCCAGATGAAAAGCGTTTATGCCTCGGGGGACGGGGGATATAAAAACGTGCTCTATCCCGACCTCGAAGTGGCGGGTGATACCTGCCGGGCCAAGATCGAGCTTTTTTATACGACTGATAAGGATAATAAGAGCGAGGCCCTTGCAGACCTTATGGAGGGGGAAGAGGACGAGGAAGAAGAGGAGGATGAGGACGACGATGCCGTAGATGATGAGCTTCTTAACCTCCTCGGCGAGTTTTCCGCCTTCAGGGAAGAGAATGAAGAGCAGGAAGAAAAAGATGCCGAGGCCAGGGAACAGGCCATGGAAGAAATGGGGAAGGAGAGCCGGATCGAGGTGAAGGACCGCCTCGAGTTCATCGACGAGAGGGCACAGCGGACCATTGAAGCGGGAATTGCCCTGCCTTTCTACGAACTCTGCCGGAAGCTCGCCTTTGAGCCTTTTACCACCTTCTGCTTTGCGGCCGGTATTCTTTCTTCAACCCAGACGGATTATGCCGGAGTCTTTCAGATCATAAATGAAAACATGAATCTTTCGGCTCCCACGATTGAAGCCGCGGCCAAGATTTTCTACGGTCCCTCCTTTTCCATAACCGGAGCCTACGGGGATATGTCCACCTGTCTGGAGCAGCTCCTGCCGGTGCTTTCCCTCCGGGTTGTGGACAGCATGCCCTTTTCCACCGTTGTCTCTCCGGATAAAAGAGTTATCGACTGCCTTTTCGGACGCAATCCCGACAAGCTTGACGAAAATTACATCCGATTCTTCGGTATGCTGACAAAGGACGGGGAGGAGCTAAATCCCGTCATGGCCAATCAGGGAGTGCTGGACGCCATGGAGATTTCCTTCAGCGAAGGCGTACGCATTTTCTATTATTACGGGGACGAGGGAAGCGGCAGAAAGTTTTTCGTTAAGCAGTTCTGTCAGAAAAACGGTCTCCGGGCCATTTCCATAAACTGCAAAAAGCTTTTCAACTATGACTATCAGTTTGTGGACAAGGCGCTCTGGGCCGTGGCCAGGGACTGCATCCTGACCAATTCCTGCTGCTGTCTTACCGACCTTTCCTACAGAGAGGAAGAAAAGGAAAAGTTTTTCGGCTATATGGATATGGCTTTCTCAAAGCTTTTGGAACAGAACCTTACCGTGTTCGCCATGAGCAAGGAGTATATCGACTTCAGGGAAATCACGAAAAACGAATATACGGTGCTGGAGCTGCCCACGCCGAATACCGGAGAGAGGCAGGCGTGCTGGGAATATTTTTCAAAGGACTATACACTGGAGGAGGGCATCGACATGCTGGAGATGTCCACGAAATTTCTCTTTACTCCGGGAAAGATCCACGATGCCTTAAAACATGCCAGAAGTCTTTCCGTTATGGCCCAGGCGGACGTGATCGACAGGGCCACTCTCTTTAAGGGGTGTTATAACCAGATGAGCTCGGAGCTTTCCCAGAAGGCTTCAAAGATAGCCGCCAATTTCGGCTTTGAGGATATCGTTATGAATCCCAGCCAGAAGGAGACCATACTCCATGCCATCGACCAGATGAATTTCCGCAAGCAGGTCTATGAAAACTGGCATTATACGAAGAAATATCCCTACGGCCGGGGGCTTTCGATCCTGCTGTTCGGGGCTCCCGGTACCGGAAAGTCCATGTGCGCCCAGGTTATCGCCCACGAGCTCAATCTGGAGCTTTACCGCGTGGATCTCTCAAAGGTTATCGATAAATACGTGGGTGAAACGGAAAAATCAATTTCCATGATTTTCCGGGAGGCAAAAAAGTGCAACGTCGTCCTCTTCTTCGATGAGTGCGATACGCTTTTCGCCAAGCGTTCCGACGACGGAGGGTCGAATCAGGCCTCGAACAACAATAAGACCGCCCTTCTTTTACAGGAGGTGGAGGCTTATGACGGAGTGTCGGTTCTGGCCACGAACTACAAACACAATATCGATCCGGCTTTCTTCCGGCGTATGAAATATATCGTGGAATTCCAGTTCCCGGATGTGGATACGAGGGAAATGCTCTGGACCACCACTATTCCGAAGGATACTCCGCTGGCGGAGGATGTGGATATAAGGTTCCTTGCCGAAAAGTTCGAGTTTGTCGGAGGTAATATCAAGAACTGTATCTTAAACGCGGCCTTCCTGGCCGCCGCTGACCCGGAGGGAGACGGCACGGTACACATGCGGCATTATCTCAATGCCATAAAATATGAGTTTGTCAAGGTCGGAAAGGTCTTTACAAAGTCAGATTTCGAGCCCTACGCTGCTGATGTGGGGCTGGCCTGAGGTGGGTTGACATAATATTAACGGAGTGTAAATTATGGACGGATTTCTGGTTAAAAATGAAGATAAAATTCACGTGAAGGACAGACCGGACCTGGTTCTGGGAAATGCCCAGGCGTTGGTACCCGAGGAGGAGGGTGATGAACTTGTTGTGCTTCAGCAGATTCAGAACCCGTACTTGGCTGCGATGCAGAGCGTTGAAGAGCAGATGCAGAGCCTGGAGGAAAGCCAGGTTACTGGCGTCCGCAAAGCAGTCAGATGGGCTGCCAGGGATTTTCAGCATGATCCCGACGCAAAGTTTGAAAACATCAGAAGCAATTACGGCTTTCTCAAGAATGAGCTTCAGAGCGTGATTCCTACGGAGCAGCAGGCGTATCAGGATAAGCGGAACGAGCTCATAGGGCGTTATACGGTTCTGATACAGGGATGCGAAAAATATATCGCCTTTAACGGGGGAAAGGTTTATTTTGAGGGTAAGGAGCGTCTCGGACTCATTAAGGGACTTCTGGCGTCTCTGAAAGTCGAGAAAATGTATTTCGAGGAACAGGCGGATAAGATTTACGCCAAAATAACTGCCGATCAGGCGCATCAACAGACGGACGTGATCTGGGGAAACGCTCTGGGGAATACGGAAACACGGGAATACATCAGATTCTACGCCAACGCCACCACCGGACTGGAAAAAACCTTTGGCAAAAAGGAAATGAAACATGAAGGCATGAAAACCGTGGAGCTCCTTAGTTTCTTCGATGCGGCATCGAGGGTGGCAGAGGCTGATCCCAGCGGAGAGGTTTTGAAGAAGGCCCTTACGGATTTCATAGTTGCCCACAAATCCTCCGAACTTGATAAGGAGTTTTACGATTTCCGCAGCTATGTCCGGGATAGACTGGATAAAAGCTTCGGGATTATGAAAAATAACAAGGTTCCCGCTTTCTTTGTTGCTGCGGGAGAGGATGCGAATTCGGATGAGGTTAAAACGCAGTATGCGAAGCTGATGATCCATAACGATAAATTTTATCAATACTGGACTGCAATCGGCGCGCTGGCTCCGACGCTGGGACTCGCGGGGGTTCAAAATCCCGTGGACTGGGAATCCGACGGCAATATCGCAACATATGACAAGCTTAACAGCGAGATGGTCAGAAAGGCCCTTGATGACAGGGATTTAATCGACCGGGTGGATGCGAAGGAGACCCTGGGAAAATATATCGAGGATATGCCTCTTTTAAGTGATGCCCTGGGGGATGAGGAAAGTATTATTCAACATGATACTTCGACCTTTCAGGTGAAGCGCCCCACGACGAGGAGTGCGGGAGAGGGAGTGGATCTGGCGAATGCGGTTTCCGCGGATGCATTCAAAGCGAAGCTTACGGATGCGGAAGGGAGAATCGAAGGCAGGGTGAACGCCGCGGAATTCACTACGCTTCACGACGGCTACGCGGATGATGCCTATTGGAATGTTTCACTTAAAAACGCAGCCGAGCCTGCCGTGGATATCTGCGGGGATATGAAAGCGAACAGCCTCCTGAAGGCCTTAAAGGGCATCGCCACGCCGGCCCAGATCGAAGAGATTTTTAAAAAGCTGTTTGACGGAAGAAAACGGCTGGCGGAAAAGCAGGGAAAGAACGAGCCGATTACTCCCGAGGACCGGACGGCCGTAGATAAAGAGATCGATGAGGGCATGGAGCTTGTGACCCGGATTTTTTTCATGCATGTGCGGAAGATGGAGGATACCTATGGGGCTCTTATAGGACAGCTCCATCCGGAGGATGTCTTCAGGCAGTACGGGGACGAGCTCTTTGAACATATGAGCTGCATGAACGCCATGAAAGGCGTGCTGGGCTGGGTCAAGGCGAAAGCGGACAATGACCCGGCATACGGCCAGAAAGCCGCAACTCAGGCGTTTTTAACTCACGGGAATTTTTTCTACGATGTTTTTCACAGGATGGAGCTTTATTTTACCGATCAGGGAGATGCAGAGGGGTTCTTAGCCCGCTTTGAGCTGGATGAATCCGTGAAGAACTTAAGCAAGCCCGATGCATTTAACGGGATAAGCGGACCGAGAATGACCAGAAGCAGGGAAAAGATGTACAATAAAAAAGTGCAGGAGAGGTTTACCGCGGACGGCGCCAGGGAGGAGCTGGCAGGAAAGCTCTTCGGAAAGTATAAGCTCCCTGAAGAGCCGCAGCCGGTGGAAGACGAAGACGACGGAGTGGAAGAAGAGCAGGATCATGAAGTTCATCATGTCGTTGAAGGTGACGATGATGATGACGACGATGACGATGAATAACCGTAGATGTAATAAATATTTACAAGCTGTTTTTCCCCGGAGGGGTGTGTTATACTCTGTCTTATGAAGGAAATCAGAAATATTCTGGTGACGGGCGCCGGAGGCTTTGTGGGAAAAAATCTGGTGTCCGAGCTGGAGAATATACGTACCGGAAAAGAAAAAAATTCTCCCATAGGCCCTGAAATCCGGGTGAAGTGCATTGAGAAGGATACGCCGGAGGAGCTTTTTAAGGAATACTGCGCTTCGGCGGACTTTGTTTTCCATCTGGCCGGGGTCAACCGCCCCGAAAGGGAAGAGGATTATATGGAGGGAAACGCAGGGCTTACCGAAAGGCTTCTTAATGCTTTGCGGGAAGCCGGAAATACTCCGCCCGTCATGCTCTCCTCCTCGACTCAGGCCGCTCTCGACAATCCCTATGGTGAAAGCAAGCGCAGAGCGGAGGAAGCGGTTCGCGAATACGGTCGTGAAACGGGAGCGGCGGTTTTTGTCTACCGTTTCACGAATATCTTCGGAAAGTGGTGTCAGCCGAACTATAATTCGGCGGTTGCCACTTTCTGCCATAATATAGCCCATGATCTTCCGATTCAGGTCCGGGACCCCAAAGCCGTTTTAAAGCTTATCTACATAGACGATGTTGTAGCGGAGCTTATAAACGCTCTGGCAGGGAAAGAGCGGCGGGGCGGGGAGTTCTGCCTGGTGGAGCCTGTTTTTGAGGTAAGCCTCGGGCGCCTTTCAGAGCTTATCACCTCCTTTGACGAAGGGAGGAAAGCCCTTCAGGTGCCGGACGTGGGGGATGCTTTTGTACGGCGGCTCTATTCCACGTATTTATCTTATCTTCCGGAAGAAAAGGTTGTCTGCCCGGCGGAAAGCCACGCCGATAAGCGCGGAAGCTTTACCGAGCTTATGAAGTTTTCCGGGGCAGGGCAGCTGTCCGTTAACGTGATCCACCCCGGTGAAGCCAAGGGCGAGCACTGGCACCATACGAAATGCGAAAAATTCGTGGTGCTTAAGGGGCAGGCTCTCGTGGAGATGCGACGGGTCGGAACCTATGGAGAGGGGAAGGCTTTTCCGGTTCACCGCTTCGAGCTTTCCGGTGAGAAGCCGGTTGTGATTGATATTCTGCCGGGATTTGCCCACCGTATCCGCAACCTTTCGGATAAGGAGGAGCTGATAACCCTTATGTGGGCCAATGAAATCTTTGACCCCGCAAGAGCGGATACCTATCGCGAAATAGTTTGAACTGTGTTATAATAAATATTTCCAAAACCATTTCAGGAGGACAGGACTCTTATGGCACGGCTTTTGTTTCAGGGACACGGCAGCTTTCGGGTGGTGACGAACAGCAATATCGTAATTTATCTGGATCCCTATGCCGGAGGAGGGTACGACATACCTGCTGACATTATTCTTGTGACGCATCAGCATTCCGATCACAACAGGG
The DNA here is from genome assembly GCA_024680815.1 of Lachnospiraceae bacterium. GTDB lineage: Bacteria > Bacillota > Clostridia > Lachnospirales > Lachnospiraceae > NK4A144. The sequence continues at coordinate 34,496 of JAILBQ010000123.1, forward strand.
TTGAGATGGTGCCGAGAAAGCCCGGCTGTGTGGTATATCAGAATACCAGCGCGCTCCGGGCCGGAGTGTATAAAAAGACCGTGATTAACGGAATCCCGGTGGAAGCGGTGGAGGCCTATAACGGAAACCACGACAGAGAGGAATGCGTGGGTTATGTTATAAGCGTCGACGGGAAGACCCTCTATTTTGCCGGAGATACCTCCCGAACAAAGCAGATGGAGGAGCTTGCGAAGCGGAATCTGGATTACTGCTTCCTGCCCTGCGACGGAATCTACAATATGGATGTTGACGGGGCCATCGACTGCGCAAACCTTCTGGGGGCGGCGCATGCAGTTCCGGTACACATGGTTCCCGGCAGGCTTTTTGACCGGGCAATTGCGGATGAATTTGCCGCAGGCGTGAAAAATGCGCTGATTCTTGAGGCCGGGAAGGAGATAGGGCTTTAACAGGGGGCATTTGAATCCGGCTTGACAGGAACGGGATTTCGCCATATAATACAACATATAGTGGTTGGAGAGAAGAAACCCACCATATTTAGTTTCAAAACAGAACGGCTTCGCAGAAATGCGGGCCGTTTCACTCTCGAAAGAGAGTCCGGCGGAGTGCGCTCCGGGATGGAGGGACAGTATGAATATAATAAAACGAAGCGGCAAGGAAGTGGAGTTTGACGGAACCAAGATAATCAATGCCGTGGAGAAGGCCAATAAGGAGGTGCCGGAGGCGGACAGACTTACCGAAACCCAGGTGCTCCAGCTGGAACGCAACGTTGAGGCGAAGTGCGCCCAGATGGGGCGCGCCATGGGAGTGGAGGAGATTCAGGATCTTGTGGAAAACGAGATCATGGAGGCCCGCAAATTTGAGGCTGCCCGGAAATATATCACCTACCGCTACACAAGAAAGGTACTTCGAAACGCCAATACAACGGACAAACAGATCTTAAGCCTCATTGAACGGGACAACGAGGTTGTCAAACAGGAAAACTCCAATAAAAATCCCATAGAGAATTCCGTGCAGAGGGACTATATGGCCGGTGAGGTAAGCCGGGATATCACGAAGCGTCTGCTCCTGCCCGATTTCATCGTGAAGGCGGACGAGGAGGGGATCATTCATTTCCACGACTCCGATTATTTCGCCCAGCACATGCATAACTGCTGTCTGGTGAACCTGGAGGACATGCTGATGAACGGCACCGTCATCTCCAAGACCATGATAGAGTCCCCCAAGAGCTTTGCCACGGCCTGCAACATTGCCACCCAGTGTATCGCCCAGATCGCCAGTTCCCAGTACGGCGGGCAGAGCATCACCCTGTCCCATCTGGTGCCCTTCGTAAATGTGAGCCGTATGAAGCTCAGGGAGGCCGTTAAGGAGGAATTTGACAGCGAAGGGATTGAAGTTACCGAAGAAAAGATAAACAGTATCGCGGAAAAGAGGCTGCTGCGGGAAATACGGGACGGTATGCAGACCATCCAGTACCAGGTGGAGACTCTTATGACCACAAACGGGCAGGCTCCTTTCATCACGGTATTCATGTGGATTAATGAAGTAGAGGAGCCTTTGCGGCATGATCTCTCGCTCCTTATTGAGGCGATGCTTGAGGAGCGCATAACCGGAGTCAAAAATGCGAAAGGGGTTTACATAACTCCGGCTTTTCCGAAGCTGATATACTGCCTGGACGAAAACAACACCTATCCGGGGAGTGAGTATTTCTATCTTACGGAGCTTGCGGCGAAATGCACGGCAAAGCGCATGGTTCCGGATTATATCAGCGCGAAGGTTATGCGTTCCTTAAAGCAGGGAGACATCTATCCCTGTATGGGGTGCCGCAGCTTCTTAACGCCTGATCCGAAAAACCATAAATATTACGGAAGGTTCAACCAGGGGGTTGTAACCATCAATCTTGTGGATGCGGCCTGTTCCTCCGGGGGCGACGAAGAAAAGTTCTGGGAGATTCTGGAGGACCGTCTGGAGAATATCTGTTATCCGGCTCTTATGGCCAGGCATAACCGTCTTATGGGCACTCCCTCGGATGTGGCGCCGATCCTCTGGCAGCACGGGGCGCTTGCCCGCCTGGCTCCGGGAGAGACGATCGATAAGCTTCTTTATGACAACTATTCCACGATTTCCCTGGGCTATGCCGGGATATGCGAGATGACAAAATACATGAAGGGCTGTTCCCACACGGAGGAGCCCGGGACGGATTTTGCCCTGAAGGTTATGCAGTACTTAAACGATAAATGTGCCGGGTGGCGCAGGAAGACCAATATTTCCTTCAGTATCTACGGCACGCCGCTGGAGAGCACCACGTACAAGTTCGCGAAATGCCTCCAGAAGCGTTTCGGAATTATCAGGGGAGTGACGGACAAAAATTATATCACCAACAGCTATCATGTCCACGTGACCGAAGAAATCGACGCTTTTTCCAAGCTTAAATTCGAGTCACGTTTCCAGGAGCTTTCTCCCGGCGGCGCCATTTCCTATGTGGAGGTGCCCAACATGCAGAATAATATCGAGGCGGTGCTTTCCGTCATGCAGTTCATATATGAAAACATTATGTATGCCGAGCTTAACACAAAGAGCGATTATTGCCAGGAATGCGGCTATGAGGGGGAGATCAGCATTGTGGAATATAAGGGGAAGCTTATCTGGAAATGCCCCAACTGCGGAAACACCGACCAGAATCTTATGAACGTGGCCAGACGTACCTGCGGATATATAGGAACAAACTTCTGGAACCAGGGGCGCACCCAGGAAATCGCGGAACGGGTCATGCACCTTTAATCGGCGGAATATGCGTTACGGTAAGATAAAGTATTTTGACATAGCAGACGGCGTCGGAGTGCGCACAGCTCTCTTTGTTTCAGGCTGCACTCACCGTTGTCCCGGGTGTTTCAATCCGGAGACCTGGGATTTTAATTACGGCGAGGAATTTACCGGGGAAACGGCGGAAGAGATAATTGAGAAAAGCGCTCCGCCCTATATTGCGGGGCTGACCCTTCTGGGAGGGGAACCCATGGAGCCGGAGAACCAGCGCTCTCTTCTCCCTTTTGTCAGGACTTTCAGGGAGAGGCTGCCGGGAAAGAGCGTCTGGTGTTATACGGGCTATATTTATGAAAAGGATCTGAAAAAAGAAGAGGGAAGGGCTCACTGTGAGGTTACCGATGAGCTCCTTTCCCTCATTGATATTCTGGTGGACGGAGAATTTGATGAGAGCTTAAAAAACCTTTCCCTTCATTTCCGCGGTTCCGAAAACCAGCATGTCATTGACCTTAAAACCGGGGAATATCTCTATATGGACGACCCCGGAAAGACGCTGAACGGTTCCTGAAGCGATTGCCTATCTGTGAAGGAAGCCGTACTGCTCCGTGATTTCCTCCGGGACATCCCGGCCCGTGGCCTGGATTTTCTTTATAAGATTGTCCATCGTATGAACCTTGGCGGAAACCTTTACCCGATAGCGCTTTATGGTTTCCTCGTACTGAGGGTTCGAGGCGAGCTGGTCGCGGATTTCCTTTGAAGGCGGACAATAGGTGAACATGATGTCCCGGGCGATTTTGTTAAGCCTGGGCGATCCGGCTGTTTCAAAGCTTATGTAGAGAATGTAGTCCATGACAAAGCAGTTGCGGTAGTTGTTGTTTGCCTTGGCGAGCTGCTGCTTGATCTTTTCCCGGGTCTCGGGAGATATTTCATGATTTTTCCTGTAAAACTGAAGATAGTCGAAATAGACGGAGGTTAAGGAAGGGTCGGTCACGTCGTTCCAGTGTACACCCTGCATCCGTTTGCACATCTCCCAGCGGAATTCACCGCAAAGCTTTATAAGGTTTTTCTCCAGATCTTCGCCTGTCATTATGGGAAGCAGCATCCGCGCGGGAGTCAGGCGGTTTCTGCCTTCGATTTCCTGCCACAGGGCACAGCGGGATCCGAAGTTCGGCATCAGGATAAAGACCGGAAGGATTTCCTTCTGAATATATTCCTGAACAATGCCGACTTTCTGATTGGAGTAGACCGTCTCCCGGCAGAAGCAGGAGAAATCTATGGAACGGATTTTCTTTATGATTTCCGAGATTTTCACGTATTCAAGGTAAGAGGTATCCACATCCCTTAAAATATTTACCTCATCCAGAATCGGGAGGAAGGTGATAACCCGCCCGAAGGTCATGCGGTTGCCCAGGGTAAAGAGATTTGTCATCTCAAAATCCAGACGGGCTTCGGGGTCTTTTAAGAGGGAACGCTCCTGCTTTTCGCTTAAATTTCCCCTGGTTCGCTCCTCCCGGAGATAGGAAGGATAGTCCAGGTCAAATTCGTTGCGGGAGGGCTCCACCTTCATATCGTAAATTTTGCAGAGCCATTCATACAGTGTCAGAACCCGGCCTGCGGGATCGGGTTTGTAATTCCAGGCAAGTTCTGAAAGTTTTACCGTGTTTTCCTCTCCGACAAGCTTTTCATCCACAAAACCAAACATGAGGAAGAGCCGGATTTCGAGAGGGACATCTTTAATCCCGCTTAAATTGCGGGCTTTGAGGAAGATAGCCTTGTAAATCTGATAAAACAGAGTCGTGATCTCCATGCGGAGAGCACGCATCTCGTCCGAAGTGTCGTTGTGCTGGGGAGTTTTTCTGTATTTTTCCACCAGCTCCTTAAATTTAAGGGTCACATCAAGACTTTCACCGGAAAAGTTGAGAATCGTATTCATGGCGTCATGCACTACCGGAACATCCCCTCCGGAGGAAGAGGACGCGGCCTGGGAGCGCATGGCCATCCCCTCGAGCTCGTGATTTGTTTTTTCCTGATAGCCAAGGAAAGAACGGAGAGCCGTGCTGATTTCCCTTAAGAATCCGGAGGCGTGAAGGATGACCCCGGTGCAGATTCCGTTTCCAAGTGGATAAAAGCTTTTTCTGAGTACCGGATCCTGGCTGAAGAGGTCGCTGAAATATTCCTTCTCCCATTCCGGCGGCTGCCAGGGCACGGGGGGTTTAAGAGCCTCAACGCCGGGAAGCTTAACGGTTTCTCCGGTTAAGAGCCGGAATTGCTCATAGTCCTTCTGGGATTTTTCGAAAAGTCCCGCAGCGGTTTTAAAGGCATTATCGCACTCCTCCAGCATGTCGTGGACGCCAAGCACCGAAGCTCCGGTTAAAAAGACGCTGATTTTCGGATTCAGCTTTATGATTTTGGGCAGATCGTCTTTCTCGTTATAATTATAGGTAAAGACAGTGGTATCGGTCTCGGCGGTATAGGTAAAACCGTACTCCTCCCCCGGGAGACACTCCAGACCTATCATATATCCGTTTCGAACGGTTACACCACAGGACAGGGTCACCTCTCCTGCCAGAATTACATCCAGGGAGGAAACGGTATCGTCAGCGGAATGTATGACGGACCCTGCCTGATATTCAACTTTTCCCATGAAAATCCTCCATTAGCTTTGACGCCTGACTCTTCTCTAATATATAATAAGTAAAAACGGGCAAAAGTCAAATTTTTCGAATTTTTTTAAAAACCCTCTAAAGTTATCCGGAGATTGTCCGATAAATAGTATAGAAAGTAGATTGGCATATCAATATTTTGTGCCAATGTAGTCAATAAGTACAAGATGTACGAAGGGAGGAACCCGAAATGCGTATCGGTGTTGATGCTTTAAATCAGATTCAACAGGTATACGGAACCAACAAAACCAGGAGAACACCCCAAAGCTCCTCTGTAAGTTACGGCAGAGACGCGGTGGAAATCTCCGGACTCGGCAAGGATCTTCAGGTGGCCAGACAGGCTGTAAAGAATGCTCCTGATGTCAGGGAGGATCTTGTGGCCTCCATTAAGGCCCGCATTGATTCCGGCGAATATAATGTATCCGCCGAAAGCTTTGCCGACAAGCTTATGAAGAAATTCGAAGAACTTGGTTAAAAACGCGTTTAATCCCGGAGGCTTTTTATGGCAAGTCTTATCGAAGAGCTGATTACGGTTCTGGATGAGGAAGAAAAGAAATACCGGCTTCTGACCGGGCTTGCCGGAAAAAAGACCCCGGTGATCGTGGAAGGGAATATCGAAAAACTTCAAATTATCACGGATGAAGAACAGAAGCTCCTGGACGATATTGCCGCCCTTGATAAAAAAAGGGAAGAGGTTACGGCGGATATCGCAGGCGTGATCAACACGGATGTTAACACTTTGAAGCTTTCTATCCTTATAGAGGTGCTTGAACGCAGACCTAAAGAACATGACGCTCTCTCGGCGGTCTACGACAGGCTTAAGGGAACGATCGGGGAGTTAAGGGTTCTCAACGAGCAGAACCGGATCCTCATCACACAGCAGCTGGACATGATCGATTTTAACCTCTCTCTTGACAGAGCCATGAGAGAGGCCCCCGAAACCGGAAACTATAACAGGCATGCGGGAATTTCGGGAGATATGATGGGCAGTGCCAGCGGAGGCTTTGATGCGAAACAATGACGTGCTATGAAAGTGCGGATTAAAAAGCAATCCGCACTTTCCGATAAAGATCACGAGGTGTATCCATGTCGTTAATGAGCGGGCTTTACGTCGGCACTTCCGGACTTCAGACAAGCCAGAATGCGCTGAATACCACGGCGCATAATCTGGCCAATATCAATACCACAGGCTATACCAGACAGCAGGTTACCCAGGGCGACCGGATGTATGATACGGTCGGAAGGGCCTATATTCAGCAGAATCAGGTCGGACTGGGCGTCAACTACGCTGATGTGAGAATCGTA
>JAILBQ010000022.1 GCA_024680815.1 Lachnospiraceae bacterium
GAATATGATCTTACGAAAATCGCGGATCTGGTGAAGTCGAGAATAGAGGTGCTTCCGGATATACCTCCTCTCATCGATTTCTTTGACGAGCTGCCGGAATATGACATCGCGATGTATACCCATAAAAAGATGAAGACCACGGCGGAGAGCAGCGCGGAGGTATTAAGAGAGCTCATTCCCCGGCTTGAAAAGGCTGAGGACTATTCCGGAGAGGCACTCTACTCGCTTTTGCAGGATTATATTGCGGAGAAGGGCTGTAAAAACGGCTTTGTGCTCTGGCCGGTGCGCACGGCGGTTTCGGGGAAGCAGACGACCCCGGGAGGCGCCACGGAGATTATGGAAATTCTCGGAAAGGAAGAGTCCTTAAGGCGCTTAAGGCGGGGACTCGAGATGCTCTCCTGACTCCTGACTTCAATTCCGGGCAGCTCGAAGCCATCCATCACGGGACTGGACCGGCACTTGTTATTGCCGGCCCGGGCTCGGGCAAAACGGCGGTCACGATTCATCGTCTGCGCTTCCTCGTGGAGAAGCTCAAAATACCGCCGGAGAGGATTCTCGCCATAACCTTCACAAAAATGGCGGCGCTGGAGATGCGTTCCCGTGCCGGAGCACTTTTGGGAGAAAAGGCGGCCGCCCTTTCGATTTTCACTTTTCATTCATTCTTTTATCGTATTCTGAAGTCCCGTTACCGGTTTTCTCCGGAACAGATCATCACTTTAAATAAACAGCTTCTTATACTTGCCGACGCGGGGAAGAAAACGCGCATAGAACTTACCGACGATTCAAAGGCCCTGCAGGAGCTCTTAAACGAAATCAGCCGTTACAAATGTCTGCCGGGAGACAGGCGTAAAGCCTTTAAAAGCAGGAGCTTTCTTTCGAACCGGGATTTTATCTGTCTTGCCGAAGACTATATGAGGCGGATGAAGGACTTAAGGCTCTTTGACTTCGATGACCTTATGCTTTTCTGCGACACTCTTTTTGACCGGGAGCCGGAGGAGCTTTTAAAGTGGCACAACTCCTATTCCTTTTATATGGTGGACGAGTTTCAGGATATTGATCCGCTGCAGTGCTCGCTTTTAAAGCGGCTTTCGGCCCCGGAATACAATGTCTTTGCGGTGGGGGACGACGACCAGTCGATATATTCCTTCCGGGGAGCCTCGCCGGAATTGATGCTTAAATTTGAGGATAGCTTTCCCGGGGCGAAACGCATGTTTTTAAGCGTGAATTTCCGCTCCGGGGCAGAGATCGTAGAGGCAGCCGGGAAGGTGATCGCACAAAACAAAAACAGGATAGAAAAAAGCATAAGGACGCCTGAGGAAAAAGCGGGCGGCAGCGACAACGGAAAGGAAAAGGAAAGCGGGAGCAGGGGAGAGACGGGAGAGGAACGAAGCGCGGTGGAACGAAGGGAATTCAAAACTGACCGGGAGGAGAGGGAGTGGATCGCGGAGAGATTGAAGAGCGATGTGGAAAAAGCGGGACGAAGCGCCGTCATCTTCCGGACCAACCGGCTTGCCGGCAGTTTTGCTTCGGAGTGCGCGCGGAAGGAGGTGCCGTTTCGCTGCAGGGAAAGGCTCAACGATATCTACGACCATTTCGTGGCCAGGGATATTCTGGATTACTGCGCTCTGGCTGACGGGGAGAGGCTTAGAAGCATACTTTTCAGGATAATGAACCATCCCTTCAGGGGGATATCCAGAAGCGCCGTTCCGGGGGACAGCTTTTCCTTCGAAGCGCTGAAGGATTATCACCGTTCGGAGCCTCGTGCCCTTTCAGCGATAAAGCGGCTTGAGCGGGATGTTTCCATTATGGGGGCCATGCAGCCCTATACCGCCATACATTATATCCTGAACGGAATGGGGTATTTGCGTTATTTAAAGATGAGGGCAAAGGGGAAGGAAGCGGAGGCGGAAGAGTGGGGTGCCATCGCCTTTGAGGTGATGGAGCGCTCGAAGGGGTATCGCGGCTTTAAGGAATATTTCGAAGCAGTGAAGGAGTATTCGGAAAATATCGCCATGGCCGGGAAGAAGCGTTACTCCGAAGAGACCGGAAAGGAGGGGGCGGTGACGATCCTTACCTATCACGCCTCCAAGGGCCTGGAATTCGACGAGGTATATCTCCCCTGTCTGAGCGAGGGCATAATCCCGGAGCGCCGCGCCGACGATCCTGCCGCCATCGAAGAGGAACGCCGCCTTTTCTACGTAGGCATGACCCGCGCCAGGAAGAAGCTGTACCTTTCCTGCGCGGAGGAAATACAGGGCCGTGAAGCGCTAAGGAGCAGATTTTGGGGAGAAGGGGGACCGCGAAGCGGTGGATGAGAATGCAGGGATGCTGCTGGATGACGATGAGTTGGAGCAGGTCTCAGGCGGAGGTTGGCCGTACTATAAAATGTTTCCCTATTGTGCTATGTGCACAAAGGATCAATTGAATTTTTATCCTAAACCGAATCATCCTGGTCCGGGTTATAATAATCCGAAATGCTTTTTGCAAGGATTTAGTACGAAAGCAAAAGCCATGGCTTTTGTTCAGGATAGAGGCGAAGGGTGCATCGTTATATCAGGAGCAGATTCCGGGTCCCCCTGACAGGCCGGCAGGATGAAAAAAGTTGACAGAAAGTCTGTTTTGATGGAAAATATCAGCGATTGCAATAAGCAAAGAGAAACCAGCCGCAGGCCGTAAAAACACGGCAGAAAGGAAAAACATGAATATTTCACCTCTTCAGACAGCAAGATATGCTTATAAACCCAAGCTTCCGGGAATGCTCAGAAACGGGGTCGGCGAGATCTGCGTCCGTGACGGGGCGCCCACCGAAAGCGTAGCCGATCAGGAAAAGATCAAAGCGCTCTTTCCCAATACCTATGGAAAAAACGAGATAACCTTTGAAAAGGGGAAAAATACCTCCGTATCCAAAAAGCAGGTGGTGGGCGTTATTCTTTCCGGAGGCCAGGCGCCCGGAGGACATAATGTGGTCTGCGGTCTTTATGATGCCATCAAGGCTGCTGACAGCGGGAATGTTCTCTTAGGCTTCAGGGGAGGTCCCAGCGGACTGATAGAGGATAACTATATAGAATTTACTGATGAATACATAGATAAGTTCCGCAATACCGGCGGCTTTGATATTATAGGCTCAGGCCGCACAAAGCTTGAGACCACGGAGCAGTTCAAGATCGTTACTGAGGTGGCAAAAAAGCACGGCCTTACCGCCATCGTCATCATAGGCGGCGATGATTCAAACACAAACGCGGCTGTTCTTGCCGAATACATGGCGGCAAACAATACGGGCGTTCAGGTCATCGGCTGTCCGAAGACCATAGACGGAGATCTTAAGAATGAGGATATCGAGGCCTCCTTCGGCTTTGATACCGCGACAAAGACCTATTCCGAGCTCATAGGAAATATTGAAAGAGACGCGAATTCCGCAAAGAAGTACTGGCATTTTATCAAGGTGATGGGACGTTCGGCTTCCCATGTGGCCCTGGAATGTGCTCTCGAGACCCAGCCGAATATCTGTCTTATAGGTGAGGAGGTGGCGGCGAAGAAAATGTCCCTTTCCGCCATTGCCGATTATATAGCCGACTCTGTTGAAAAGAGGGGTAATAACGGCGAAAACTTCGGCGTGGCCATCATTCCCGAAGGGATTGTGGAGTTTGTGCCCGAGTTCTCGATGCTGATAAGCGAGATCAACGAGCTTCTTGCCGGGAAGAAGACCGAGGAATTCAATGCGCTTCCCGACTGGGACGCAAAATATGAATTTATAGAAAAGGGACTTTCGGCAGAGGCCTTTGGAGTGTTTAAGATTCTGCCGCAGTTTGTACAGCAGCAGCTATTCCTTGAGCGGGATCCCCACGGCAATGTGCAGGTTTCACTGATTGAATCGGAAAAGCTGTTTTCGGCCCTCGTTGCCGACAAGCTGAAGGCCAGGGCGGCCGCGGGAACCTATAAGGGTAAATTCGGCACGCAGCATCATTTCTTCGGCTATGAAGGAAGATGTGCCTTCCCCTCCAACTTTGACGCTGACTATTGCTATTCCCTCGGATATAACGCCTTCATGCTGATCCAGTACGGTTACACCGGATACCTCTCAAAGGTTTCAAATCTTTCAAAGCCTGCGGAGGAATGGGTTGCGGGAGGAATGCCCATCACAAAGATGATGAACATGGAAAGAAGGAGCGGAGAGGACAAGCCTGTAATACGTAAAGCGCTGGTGGAGCTTGACGGCAGGCCCTTTGAATATTTCGCGGAGCACAGGGATGAATGGGCGGAAAAGACCTGTTTTACCTATCCCGGAGCAATCCAGTACTTCGGGCCCGCTGAGGTGTGCGATCTTACGACAAGAACACTGGCCCTTGAAAAAGGCTGAGTAAGGAGGAAAAATGAAAAAAGCTGTTGCCATGTTGTTGAGTTTATGTCTTGTTTTCTCCGCGTTCCAGGTACCGGTATGGGCCGCGACCGGAGAAGCTGCGGCCGCTGAAGCCGAAGAGGGCGCTGAGGCCGAAGAGGGCGCTGAGGCTGAAGAGGCCGGGGAGGCTGCAAATCCGGCAGATAATATCGTAACCACTTCCCACTCTGCCGTTATAAACGGAAATAAGATTTCCTATACGGCAAATACCGGCACAATGCTGCTGGAAAGCATGGGAAAACAGTATGAGATATTTTTTATCGCCTTTACCAAAGACGGTGTAAAGGATTATTCGGAGCGCCCTGTCACCTTCGCTTTTAACGGCGGCCCCGGAGCAAGCTCCTCTTACGTGAATATCGGCCTTATGGGTCCCCGCCGTGTGGAAACGGACGGGTCGGGAAGGAGCATATCTCTCCCGGCGAAAATCGTTGACAATGAGAATTCCCTCCTGGATCTTACGGATCTGGTCTTTATCGATCCCGTGGGGACAGGGTATTCACGGGCGGTAAATGAAGAGGACGCTCCCGACGCGTATTCCATTGACGGAGACACGACTGTCGTCGGCGATTTTATCCGCCAGTATGTCAACCGGAATAAGAGATGGAAGTCCGGAAAATATATTGCCGGTGAATCCTACGGAACAGTACGTTCGGTGGCTGTCTGTGATTATCTGTCCGCCTGTTATTCAATGAACGTCAACGGGCTTCTGCTCGTATCGTCGGCAAATGACTATATGAGTTTTACGTATACGGATAATAACGAGATCCCTTATGCCAGCTTCTTTCCTACCTGTGCAGCCATAGCCTGGTATCACGGGGTCCTTGCAAAGGAATATCAGGATATGGAGCTGGAGGCCTTCCTGGATGAAGTAAGGGATTTTGTGGTGGGAGAGTATGTTCCCGCCCTGTATCTGGGTAACCGGCTGCCGGAGGAAAAAGTAAAGGAGCTCGCCGGGAAGATCTCGGGCTATATCGGACTTTCCGAAGAGCTTGTCCTAGAAAACGATCTGAGGATCGATTTCGGAACCTTCAGCAGTGAGCTTTTAAAGGATCAGAAGCTGGTCGTGGGAAGATATGACGGAAGGATGACCGGGCCGGCTACCAGCGGATACCTGGGTAACGGAACAGCCGATCCCTCTTCCCACGAGATCGACCTTTCCTTCGGTGACGCGTTCGTCGATTATGTTTCGGATGAGCTCGGCTTCCAGACTGACAGGCCTTATCTTCAGATAGATCTGGATATCAATTCACAATGGAAGTACCTTGGTGAGGGATACATCGGCTTCCCTTGTCAGGAGCGGGAGATAGCCGACTGTATGTCCAGAAATAAATTTCTTAAGGTATGGGTCACCTGCGGATATTTTGACGGAGCTACTCCTTTCTACGGAACGGAATGGACCTTCAGTCATGTGACACTGAACGAAGACCGTAAACCCAACCTTCAATTGACCTATTATCCTTCGGGGCATATGTTCTATGTGGACAAGCCTTCCTATGATACTTTCCGCAAATCAGCCGAAAAGTGGTTCAGATAATTGAGGAAACAGTCCGCAAAGGCCCGATCCCGTAACAGGGGCCGGGCCTTTTTCACGCCTTTACTCCCCCGGCGGCATCCTTGACAGAGGGTAGTTATAAGAATAAAATTTAATCAGCATCCTGACCAGACAGGATCAAAAGGAGGTATATACCTGTGAAAGAAAAAAAGAAACTGTCATTGACTGCTGTACTTTTAATGATCGGATTTGTTCCCCTGATTCTGTCCGGAATCGTGATCTGTGTGATCATATCAAGTACCGTAACAAAGAATCTTGAGGAAGCCACTTATAACAAGCTCAAGGTTGCAGCTGACGGTTTAAGGAAATACTATCAATATGATCTGGATCTGGGCAATGAGGTTCCCTACGAGCATGACTATGTGGATATGCTGAAGGGGGACAATATTGAGATGACCCTGTTCATCGGCGACACCAGATACATGACCTCCCTTTTAAACCAGAGCGGTGAAAGGAATGAGGGAACCCAGATGGACAGCGCTATCTGGGCAAAGGTTAAGACCGGAGAGGATATCATGTCCTCCGGAGTAAAGATCGGAGACAAAAAATACTTCGTTTACTATATGGCCCTTCATAATACCGAAAACCAGGTAGTCGGAGCTGCCTGGGCCGGTGAACCGGAGACAGATGTCAGGACTGATATCAGAGCGGTATTGATATCGCTTATCATGACAGTGGTGATAGCCGTGATATTATTTGCCGTTGTTATCTTTATCGTGTCAAAGAAGGTGGTCTCATCCATCGGATCGGTGATATCCGAGGTGGACAGGCTCTCCGAAGGAGATCTTACCTCTGAAGCGCACGCCTCCTCCATGGTTAAGGAGATCAGTGATATAGGCGACAACGTTTTCGGACTGAGCGCGAAGCTTAAGGAGATTGTCGGCGAAGCAAAGAATGCTTCCTCCATGACCGGCTCCAGAGCAAAAGAGCTTGCGGGAACTTCGGAGCAGATAAGCGATACCTCGGATTCGGTGGCCGGTTCCGTACAGGAAATGGCCAGGGGAGCTACGGAGCAGGCTGAAACGGTTCAAAAGGCGACTGAAAATATCGGGCTGCTCTCCGATGCCATACAGACCGTGGCAGAGAACGCGGAACAGCTTGCGTCGGCAGCTTCGGAGATGAATGACGCCTCTTTGGAGAGTGCGGGTGCCCTGAAGAGTCTTTCACAGAATATGGAGACCATGGGCGGAGCGGTGATTGAGATCACTCATACGATGGACGCCACCAACGCGGCGGTTCAGAACGTGAACGCCAAGGTTGACGGGATAACGAGCATAGCAACACAGACCAACCTTCTTGCCCTGAACGCTTCCATTGAGGCGGCAAGAGCCGGAGAGGCAGGCAAGGGCTTTGCGGTGGTGGCTGAAGAGATAGGAAAGCTCGCTACCGAGTCGGCCCAGACCGCCCAGGAGATAAGAGATGAAATGGCGGAGCTCTTAAAGCATTCCCAGGAAGCTCTGGAAAAGACATCGGAGATCTCCGGAATAAAGGACAATGTAGATTCTGTTTTGATGGAGACCACCGGAAGGATCAACAATCTTATAGACAATGTAAGCTCCATGGTGGATGGAGTGAATACCATATCGGGACTTACGGAAGAATGCAATGCCTCCAAGGATCAGATCGTAGATGCCATGAGCTCGCTTTCCGCTATATCCGAAGAAAATGCGGCTTCTACAGAGGAGACCGGAGCCGCCATGGAAGAGCTTAATGCTACGGTGAACGGACTTTCATCCGCGGCAGGCACCCTCAACGACGTGGCGGAGAAGCTGGATAACGAACTGGGCTTCTTTAAGCTCTGAGCAGGGACAGGAGATTTTTAAAGGATGAAATCTTATTTCAGCGGTGAAGACAGAGGGAAAAAGCTGATCATTATCTCTATTGCGGTGGCTATGGCTGCGGCTGTGTTTTTGAGCGGCTGCGGCGGTAAGGACAAAGTCACGGCGATTTCGATGCGTCTGCAGCGTATGGTGGGGACGGTAAATCTCTACGACGATAAGGGAAAGGAAAAATCCCTGCTGGAAAATATGCAGCTGCATACGGGGAACAGCCTTCAGACGGGGCAAGAGAGCCTCGTCATGGTGTCCCTGGATGACACGAAGCTCATTACGATGGAAGAGAACAGCCTCGGAGAGATAAAAGCAGATAAAAACACGCTGGAATTCGATTTAAAGGAAGGAAATATATTCTTTAACGTAACGGAAAAGCTGGAGGGGGACGCATGCTTCGAAATCCGCACCTCCAATATAATCTGCGGCATTCACGGTACCTCGGGCGTTGACGGGTATGACGAGGACGGAAACGAAGTGCTGATGGCCACGGACGGTTACCTTCACATAAGGAACGTCGGCTCTGAAGGAGCGGAAGGCGGGGATGAAGGAGAAGAGACCATTGTTTCTCCCGGAGAAAAGGCCGTGATCCATACGGACAAAGGCGCGGACGGGGAAACGCAGCTGTCCGTTACGGTGCAGCCGTATTCCGAGGAGGATCTGCCTCCCCTTGCTCTTAACAGCATAGCAATGGATCCCGAACTCTTGGAGAGGGTTTCGGAAGCTACAGGGCTTTCGGTTGAAAAGATCGAGGCTCTTGCGGAGGTGATGTCCACCCCCGGAAATTCCTCGGCAGGAGACCCGGTTGAGGGAGACAGCATCCCTCTCATGGGCGAAAAGGCCCGTATAATGCAGGAAGCCGCAAAGGAAGCGGCAAAGACCTCCGGCGGAGATATCAATGTTGAAGTGGCGATGCTCTCCGGAGTAAAGGACGTTATGGATACGGCGATCAAAGCCGGCAAGACAGGAGAAGAGCTTTCCGGGCTTGTGAAGGATGCCGTTACAGAGATTTCCGAGGTCGTGCAGAACGCCATTGAAGAGGGGCTCACGGGAAAGGAGCTTATAGACGCAACTAACACTGCCGCCAATGAGGTTCTTCAGAGCACCGAGGAACAGGTCGGGACAAGCCTTACCGGGGAGAATACGGACGCCGGAGAGGGCGAGGGAAACGCTCCCGTCATTGCCGCCGGGGAAGCCGCTGCCGGAACGACGGTGGCACGGGGAGAAACACCTCCGGCTCAGGGTGGAGCCGCTCCCGGAACACCCGTAACTCCGCAGACACCGGGACCGGTGGCTCAACCTCCCGTGACGGGAGAAATACCGAATAATCCGGTTGCACCTTCGTTGCCTCCCGAAACGCCTGCGCCGACTCCCGAAACACCAACAGAAAGCGGGACCTCCTCCAGCAGTTCTTCGAAAAAGAAGAGCTCAAGCTCCAGCAAGAGCAGCAGCTCCAGTAAGAGCAGCAGCTCCAGCACCCCTGAGATAACCTATACCGTCACCTGGAAAAACTGGGACGGAACAGTCTTAAAGACCGACAATAACGTTAAGAAGGGCACGACTCCGAAGTATACCGGAAATGCGCCAACCAGAGCCCCTGAAGGCGGGATGATCTACACCTGGACCGGCTGGAAGGACTCGAGGAAAAGCTACGGTAAGGATGAGACCCTGCCCAAGGTCAGCGCGTCGGTCACATATACCGCCACCTTCAGCGGATCAAGGATGCCGGTAAGCGTTACGGGAGTCACACTGAATCAGGTATCTATAAATTTGGCTCCAGATGAGTATGAAGATCTTACCGCAACGATCCTGCCGGAGAACGCGGATAATAAAGAGATAAGATGGATTATAAGTAATAACGGAGTTGCGGAGCTGAGAAGAACGGATGATCCGCTCAAAGTCAGGATCACAGCGATTTCTGAAGGCAGATCGGAAATAATTGTAAGAACGATGGATGGGAACCATTCGGCCGAGTGCAGGATCACCGTTTCCCAGCCTCAGATTACGACTGCGACGCTGATAGCAGGGGGCGAGTCCAGTGATTATCCTTCGACTGATTGTATAAATGGATGCATGATGGCTGCGGCTGGGGGCACCCCGGAAGACTTAAGAAATATTACAAGTTTTTCCAAAGCAAACCAGACACAATATTACGACGCAGTCAATTCAAATGTTAGCATGTATAATATTGCCGAAAGCGGATCGGAACCGGTAGAGCTCTGGTATGACAATGGAGCTATCTATTGGTACAGTACAGCCAACAGGGTGGTGCTTTCCAATCCGTTCAGAATGTTTGCATTCTGTGAAGCTATTCAAAATATCGATCTTACCGGGATAGATATGTCAAATGCTACTCAGCTTTCATATATGTTCTATGGATGTCAAGCGCTTGAAAATGTAAACCTGGGAGATAATGCGCCGAAGAATCCTCAGGCGACAAATGCAATGTTTGAGAATTGTAAAAATATCAAAGAGATCGATATCAGCAAAATGTCTTTCGGAAATATTTCTGATGCGGAAAATATGTTCAGCGGCTGCGAGAAGTTAAGAACCATATTTGCAAAAGAAGATACAAGTATACCCGGACAAGGGGAAGTACCAATGTTTTTTGACTGCGTAAAACTCAAAGGAGGAAACGGAACTGTTTATAACAATGGCAATGTTAATGGAAATTATGCCCGCATTGATGCCGCCGGAACTCCCGGTTACTTCACTCTGGTAGGTACGCCCGTAACGATAAACTATGATGTCAGCATTACTTCTTCTGATGACGGCAAGGTTTTGTCAGATAAGTCTTCATATGCCGAGGGTGATACCGTCACATTGACCATTACTCCGATCATAGGGAAAAAGTATCAAACCGGTTCCTTGCTTGTGAAGTCGGAAAGCGGAGATGAATTCGATACAGAGTACAACAGTGACCTGGATGAATACACTTTTGAGATGCCTGATTGTGATGTAACTGTGGTGGCTAAGTTTGAAAATGAAGAAGTCAGTAATCACACAAAGCTAAAATCAGGTGTATCGCTTAACAGATGTATGTCTGTTCTGGCTGGTGATCATCCGGAGAATATTACCGGCTTTGAGAAAGACAATGATGAGGGTGCAGGTTACAGGGATGCGTATGGCACCAGGAGATTTATGAATATTACCGAAAGCGGAAACCCTGTTTACATGTGGTTAACGGATGACGGTACTATCATGTGGTATCAGGACACGCTCACGTATTCTGTTGAACTTGATGATCCAAGCCATATGTTTGAAAATCTTGTGAATATTGAGGATATTGATCTCCAAGGGCTGGATATTAGTTCTGCTACTGATTTTAGCGCGATGTTCTATGGCTGCGAAAATCTTACGGATCTGACAGGATGTAGTGATCAACCCTATATTCAACCGCAGAAAACAGATTCCATGTTTGAGGGTTGTGAGGATTTAACTACTCTGGATCTCAGAATGATAGCTTTCGATTATGGTAGTTTTACTTCAGCTTCCCGCATGTTTAAGGGATGTACAAAACTGAAAAGAATAATTGTGTATGGAGGGGCAGATAATGGAACCGGCATCGGATCTGCTACGGAAATGTTTGCCGGTTGTTCAAGCCTTGTAGGCAGATATGGCACGGCCTTTGAAGAGGATCATACTGATAACTCCTACGCCAGAATAGACGGCGGGGCTGATTCAAAAGGTTACTTCAGTGACTACAATTCCTTGTACCGTACTATAATTTACTCGGCGATTCCTTTCGATCTGTTCACGGAAAGGCCTGAAGCGGCCGAGCCGGGTGACGAGATTGTTCTGACTGTCAGCGAAAAATATGAAGTGTCGTCGGTAAGTGTTATGGATGAGAACTATGGATCCGTCAACAATGATTTCGACAGTTATGCAGGAAAAATTACTTTCACGATGCCAAATGCAGCAGTTACGGTATCTGCATCGTTTGTCAGAGTCTACAGTATAACTTATGAAAATATAGATGTTGAAGATCCGGATCCTCAAATTGGAACTTCTGTTTTAAGTATTGATCATACAAAAGCCAGGAAGGATGATTATGTTACGATCACGTTCAACACTTCGGTAGATTTACCGATCAGCAGTTTGAAGCTTGATGTAACGGATGAGGACGGGGAGCCTATTACCTATTCTCCGGAGCCCCTTCAGGATGACGTGATCTCCTACAGCTTTAATATGCCGGAAAATGATGTGAAAGTGACCTTGTCGCGGTCTTAAAACATCATCCGAAAAGTTTGATATAATGATTACAGCGCCAAAAGTCCATCCACAGGGTAAGGAACAGGAGACCCCCTGTGAAAAGAAAAGACGGAAGAAAAACTCTTATAATCATCACATTTGCGGTGGCGACAGCTCTGGCCGTGAGCTTATGCGGCTGCGGGAAGGACGACAAGGTCACCGCGGTGACCATGCGGCTGCAGCGGATGGTGGGGACGGTGAACCTCTTCGACGATAAGGGGGAGGAAAAATCCCTGCTGGAGAACATGCAGCTCCATTCGGGAAACACCCTTCAGACCGATAAAAACCTTGTAAAGGGAACGATCCCTGTATATACCGGGACTGTGCCCACCAAGCCGTCGGACAGCTCTTATAACTACGAATGGAGCGGATGGATAGACCAGCGGAATAATACCTACGGAAAGAATGATACCCTCCCCGGGGTGAAGGGTACCACCATCTATACCGCCACCTTCATCGCAACACCGAATACGGTCAGCGTTACCGGAGTCAGCCTGAATCAGGTTTCGATCAATATGTTGCCCTCCAGCGACCCTGTCGAGCTTACCGCAACGATACAGCCGGATAACGCGACAAATAAGAATGTCACGTGGAATATAAGTAACTCCGATGTGGCGGAGCTGACCATTGATCATGATGATCCGCTCAAAGTCACAGTTACAGCAAAGACTGCGGGCAGTGCGGAAATAACCGTAACGACTGAGGACGGAGGGTATACGAAAATCTGTCCGGTCATCGTCAGAGGATCGCATTATATCACTCCCAATGCCACAGGAGGAAAGATATTGACCGAATCTGTTGCTTTTGAGGGTGAAACTGTAACCCTGACACTTACTCCGGACAATGCAGGAAAGGTACCCGACACTCTGGAAATCAAAACGGTTTCCGGCCAAACCATTAGTTATGATAATGATTCTGTATTGGATATATTTACTTTTACAATGCCGGATAGTGATGTGACCATTACAGCGAGTTTTAAAGATACTGCAGGCGGTGATATTAATATAAAAAAAGGAAGTGATTTAAAGCGCTGTATGGCTGCTCTGGCCGGAGATAATCAAATAAAACATTTCCAATGTGGCGGACCAGACCAGTCTGGTTACAACAGTGCATATGATTCAGGAAAAAGAGTTATTAATATTTCCCAAAGTTCTGACACATCCCCAGTTTACATGTGGTTCGATAACAATACAATTTTCTGGTACTCTATCTCGAGTGGAACCTTGTATCTTGATGAGCCGGGTCAAATGTTTGAGGGTTTTGTGAATATTAAGGATATCAGTCTTCAAAGGCTGGACATGAGGCTTGCTACGGATTTGAGCGCGATGTTCAAGGGCTGCGAAAATCTTACGGATCTGACAGGCTTTAATGTTTACCCTATAGACCCGGCGAAAACAGATTCCATGTTCCAGGGTTGTAAAGCTGTAACTATTCTGGATCTCAGAACAATAAATTTCCATAATACCAGTTTTGCTTCAGCTTCCTGCATGTTTAAGGGATGTACAAAATTGAAAAGAATAATCGTGGCTGAAGGGGCAGATAATGGAACCGGCATTGGATCTGCTGAAGAAATGTTTGCCAGTTGTTCAAGCCTTGTAGGCAGATATGGGACAAGCTTTGATGTGGAGCAGATTGATAATAATACTTACGCTAAAATAGACGACGGGTCTGGTAATAAAGGTTACTTCAGCTATACGAAATATCATATCATTTATGATGCAGCAATTCCTGGCGATCTGTTCTCGTCGTATAAGCCTGAATGGGCCGAGCCGGGTGATGAGATTGTTCTGACTGTCAGCCCGGGTTACATTGTATCCGGGATGAGTGTTTCAAAATCTGACGGGAGTACCATTGGTGACTTTGATAATAATAAATATACTTTCACGATGCCTGCGGACAACGTTACGGTGACGGCAACCGTTGATTGACCCCAAGGGGACGGTACTTTTGGCTCACTCCGAACAGGCTTCCTGAAACAGCCAATGGAGCCAAAAGTACCGTCCCCCTGGTTAACCAGCCGGCGCAGCAGCGCGGACAAGATCCCGCGGGTGCTGCTCCGATCATATGTACCATAGCTCGTATCCAGGCTATAATAACAGGTGAAAAAAGTTAAAATAAGGGAGAATTATCGGATGGAGATAAAGAAGGGCCTTGTTCTGGAGGGCGGGGCCATGCGCGGCATGTTCACTGCCGGCGTCATGGACGTCTTTATGGAGAACGGGATAAGGTTTGACGCGGGGGCGGGAATCTCCGCGGGGGCGATCTTCGGCTGCAATTATAAGTCGCGGCAGATCGGGAGGGTTATCCGGTATAACAAGAAGTGGTGCACCGATCCCCGGTATTGCAGTCTGAAATCCCTGATAACAACCGGAGACCTCTACGGGGTGGATTTCTGCTACCACAGGATTCCGGACGAGCTGGACGTCTTCGACAGGGAGACCTTTAAGAACGATCCGATGGAGTTTTACGTGGGCGCCACCGACGTGCATACCGGAAAGATCCGGTTTCACCGCTGCAGAGACGGCGGCGAAAAGGACATCGAGTGGATGAGGGCGTCCGCCTCCATGCCGCTTGTTTCAAGGGCGGTGGAGATCGACGGGAGGAAATATCTGGACGGGGGTATCGCGGATTCCGTACCCTACAGGGTTCTCGAGAAACTGGGCTGTAACAGGAATGTGATAATCTTAACGCGGCCGGACGGCTACAGAAAGAAAAGGAGCCGTGCTTCCTTCGCGCTGAAGATCGTCATGGGAAAATATCCGGTTCTGGCCCGGGCGATGGAAAATCGCTACGAGATGTATAACCGCCAGATGGAGGAGATAAAGAAGCGGGAAACAAGGGGAGAGGCCCTGGTTATCCGGCCGGAAAAGGACCTCGGGATAAGCCGGACCTCGCGGGATCCCGAAGAGCTTGAGCGGGTCTACCGGATCGGCCGGAGGGAAGGCGAAGCGCGCCTTAACGCGGTAAAGCGTTTCCTGGAGGAAGGACAAGCCTAGCGCTTCCGGAATTCCTTTATGCGCTCGGAAAGCTCGGTGAGCTCTTCGGCTGAAAGCTCGGGAAGGCGTTCCAGCTTGTCCATAAAGTTTTCTAACGTATCCTTCTGGCGGTCTTTTATTATGAGCATATAGAAATTGACTATTATACCGGTGACGATGGCGATGACCACCAGAGAGTAGACGGTCACCACGACGGAGCAGAGCTTCGCTATGATGCCGTGGACCACTACATCCCCGAAGCCGGTGGTGGAGAGCACATCATAGCAGTACCAGAGAGCCTCCTCATAGCGGGTTATCCCCGGCTCGCTTATCAGGATGATGAAGGCCGCGATAAAAACAAATATCATGTAGGAGAGGATAATACGATCCGCTCCGGTCTCACGTAACAGCTTTATCATAACCCTGAACTTTTTCTTCATAAGTCCTCCAGCGCCTCCAGCATTTCCTCTGGATAATCCGAAAAATTGTTGGGATTGTCAGCGGCCTTGCGAAACCAGTAGACCGCTTTTTTATTGTCCTTTTCCACGCCTTCCCCGAAGCAGTAGGCGTGACCTAAGTCGCTCTGGGCATAAGGATCCCCCTCTTCCGCTTTTTTCATTACAAGCGGGATCCATTTTTTCAGTGCGTCCTCATCGCCGTCCAGGGCTGCCCAGCGAAGGTTCTCATAAGAATCAGCGTCCATAGCTTACCTCCATGTAAAAATAATTCTATCAAAATCCGACTTCAGACACAAGATATTGTGTCTCTTTTCTATTTTAAAAAAATGTGATACAATACAAGGCGATTTTATTTTTCCACCGTACGGAGGAGAGGATGACCGGAATCCAGAAAATAATCGGCGTTCCGTTTCCGTTGGGAATGAGTCGGACGGAGGAAGGCTTGAACATAGCGTTTGCTTCCGACGCCGCGGATATTCCGCGCCTGGTGCTTTACGGAGTAAAGGGGAAAAAGCGGATCGAGATACCCTTTGACGAAGACAGGCGTGTCGGGAATGTCTACTATATGGGGCTTTCAGGGCTTGACGGGGAGGAGTGCACCTACAACTTCATTTCCGGGGGCCGTGAGGTGACCGATCCTTACGCAAAAAGGCTTTCCGGCGATGAGGTCTGGGGGCGCCATAACCCGAAGGCGGTATGGAAAAAAGAGGGCTTTGACTGGGGAAACGACAGGTCTCCGGGGATTGAAACCGAGGACATGATTATCTATCTTCTGCATGTCCGGGGCTTTACGATGCACCGCTCCTCGGGGGTTGCCCACAGGGGAACCTTTGAGGGGATCATCGAAAAGATTCCCTACCTTAAGTCATTGGGAATAAACACTCTGGAGCTGATGCCCGTTTATGATTTCAACGAGGTCATGGAGCAGAAGGCGGAGAACACCGGCGAGGCCGCAAAACCCGTAAATTCCGGAAGCAGGGGAAACAGGAGGCTTAATTACTGGGGCTTTACAAAGGGTGCCTATATGACACCGAAAAACGCCTATTCAGCCTGCGGAAACGGAGTGCGATCCTTCAAGGCTCTCGTTAAGGCCCTGCACGAGGCATCCCTGGAGGTGCTCATCCAGTTCTATTTTCCGCCAGGACTTAATCCGGACTATGTAATAGACGTACTCAGGGAGTGGGTGGCTTCCTACCACGTTGACGGAATGAGGATTTTAGGGGAGGAGCTGCCCTTAAGACAGATTCTTTCAGACCCCTATCTTTCCTCCACAAAGCTTGTTTTCAAATCCGGCGCCGGGGAGGCCCTTGCGGAGGCGATGGCAGACACAAATGACAGGCGCCGCCGTGTCCTCCTTTTAAACGAAGGCTTTCTTCCGGATAACCGCCAGTTTTTAAAGAGCGATTCGGATATGCTTAAACGGTTTGTGAATCACCAGTTTTTGTGCAGACCCTTATATGCTGTCTTAAATTATATGGATTCCTATGACGCCATGACCCTCATGGATATGGTTTCCTACGACAGGAAGCACAACGAGGAAAACGGAGAGAACAATACGGACGGCACCGATTATAACTATTCCTGGAACTGCGGCGTGGAAGGCCCTTCAAGACGCAGGGCCGTCCGGCTTTTACGCTTAAAGCAGATACGAAACGCCTTTACCTACCTGCTTCTGGCCCAGGGGGTTCCCGAGTTTGTGGCCGGGGATGAGTTTATGCATTCCAGAAAGGGCAACAACAACGCCTACTGCCAGGACAATATGACAAACTGGCTGAACTGGTCGGAGCTTGAGAAAAACCGGGAAATGAAGGATTTTGTGTCCGCTCTCATAGCGATGCGGAAGAACCACAGGATGTTCCATGACGGAGCGCCGAAAAAGCTTATGGATTACAAATCCTGCGGCTGCCCGGACGTTTCCCTCCACGGGGATCAGGCCTGGCTTGCGAAGCTGGACAATTACAACCGGCATGTGGGGATCATGTACTGCGGGGAATACGAGCAGCAGGAGACAAAAGAGGCGAAGGACTACTACGTGGCCTACAACATGCACTGGCAGCACCATAAATTCGCCCTCCCCAAACCTCTTAAGGGACGGAGCTGGAGGATCATAATGATGACCGGAAAGGGGTTTCTGGAGGAACCGGAATTATATCCCGGAAATGAGATTGTCGTAAACTCCAGATCCATAACCCTGCTGGAAGCCGTGAACGAAGGCGGGAGATGAATGCGTTCACCTTAAAGCTGATTGCCTGCGTTTCAATGCTCATCGACCACATAGGCGACATACTTTTTCCCGGGGAAAGGTATCTGCGTCATATCGGGAGACTGGCTTTTCCGATATACGCTTTTCTCCTTACGGAGGGCTTTTTTCACTCCCGGAACCTGAAGCGCTACGCAATGCGGCTTTTCGGTTTTGCCCTTATATCCGAGCTGCCCTTTGACCTGGCTTTTTACGGAGAATTATCCTTTAAGCACCAGAACGTTTATTTTACGCTGTTTCTGGGACTTGTTCTCCTGGTGCTGTTAAAGGAGGATTCCAATCCCGTAAGGGAGCTTTGCTATATCGGGCTCATCTGCCTTATCGCCCAGGAGATTCACTGCGACTACAGGTATCCGGGGATACTGATGATCCTGTTTTTCGCGTATTACCGGGAGATTCCTTTTATGGAGGCTCTTTCGATAAGCATCTGCAACATGCATTTTAAGTCGACGATCCAGCGCACCGGGATTCTCGCCCTTTTTCCGGTTTTTCTGTACAACGGAAAGCGGGGACCGGATATAAAATACGCTTTTTACCTGTATTATCCGATGCATCTTCTGGCACTGTATTTTGTAAAAACGAGGTATTTTTAAGTGAAGAAATTTAATTTTCATCCGGTAGAGCATTTTAAGACGATCACGGAGCACAAGAAACTGGTGGCTGAGGGCTGCTTCAAGGTGGGTCTCTACAGGCAGGGGATATTGCACGATCTCTCCAAATATATGCCGGAGGAGTTTATGGTGGGAGCCCTTTTCTATCAGGGAAACCGGAGCCCGAATAACGCCGAGAGGGAGAAAAAGGGATATTCGGCCGCCTGGCTCCATCATAAGGGCCGCAACAAGCACCACTATGAATACTGGGTGGACTATTCCTCCCAGACAAACGGCGGGGCCTTTATTCCGGTTAAGATGCCTTTAAAATTCGTTATAGAAATGCTGATGGACAGAGTGGCGGCCTCGAAGGTCTATAACGGGGAAAACTACCGGGACGACATGCCGCTTCAGTATTTTTCCCGCTCCATGGACACGATAATAATGCATCCCGAGACGAAGAAGCTCTTATATGCCCTGCTTCGGATGCTTTCGGTCTACGGCGAGGAAAAGACGTTCAACTATATAAAGAGGAGACTTTTAAGGAATGGCACCTACTAAGATCATACTTACCGGGGACAGGCCCACGGGAAGACTTCATATCGGCCACTACGTCGGGTCGCTGCGCTGCAGGGTGGAGCTGCAGAATTCCGGTGAATATGAAAAAATATTCATAATGATAGCCGACGCCCAGGCTCTTACCGACAATGCCCATAACCCGGAGAAGGTCAGGGATAACGTGGTGGAGGTGGCTCTTGACTATCTCTCTGTGGGGCTGGATCCGGCAAAATCAAATATGCTTATCCAGAGCGAGATCCCGGAGCTTACGGAGCTCACGTTTTACTATATGAACCTGGTAACCGTGCCGAGACTTCAGAGAAATCCCACGGTAAAGAGCGAGGTTAAGATGCGCAGCTTTGAAACCGGGATTCCGGTCGGCTTTTTCTGCTATCCGATTTCCCAGGCCGCTGACATCACGGCGTTTCAGGCCACCACCGTGCCTGCGGGAGAGGATCAGAAGCCGATGCTGGAGCAGACCAGGGAGATCGTGCGTTCCTTTAACACCACCTACGGGGAGGTCTTAACGGAGCCGGATATCCTGCTGCCGGAAAAAGGCGCCTGCCTCAGACTGCCGGGCACCGACGGCCAGGCGAAGATGAGCAAATCCCTGGGGAACTGCGTCTATCTCTCCGACGCGGAGGAAGAGGTAAAGAAAAAGGTCATGAGCATGTTTACCGACCCTGACCACCTTAAGGTGTCAGACCCCGGCAAGGTTGAGGGCAATACGGTATTTACCTATCTGGACGCCTTCTGCAATGACAAATTTTTCCCGGAATACTGTCCGGATTATAGAAACCTCGACGAGATGAAGGAGCACTACATGCGGGGCGGGCTCGGAGACGTGAAGGTAAAGAAATTCCTCTGCTGCGTCATGAACGAGACCTTAAAGCCCATAAGGGAGCGCAGGGCCGAGTTCGAAAAGGACATCCCCTATGTCTGGGAGGTGCTTAAAAAAGGCACCGAAAAAGCCCGGGAGGCGGCGGCCCAAACCCTTAAGAATGTAAAGAAGGCTATGAAAATAGACTATTTCGATGAGCTGTGAGAATGCGAAGCAATGCACGAGCTTCCCGTTGTTGAGGATCTGATAAAACAGCTGGATGAGGAGAGCGCGGAGCGGGATATCAGAAGGATTTCGTCCGTGGAGCTGGTTATCGGCGAGCTTTCCTCGGTGGTGGACGAGGCGGTGCAGATGTATTTCGACCTCTTAAGTGAAGGGCATTCCTGTGAGGGAGCGAGGCTTAAGTTCCGTTTTGTTCCCTCAAGGCTTAAATGCACCTCCTGCGGAGAGGAGTTTGAGCATGAAAAGGCTTTTGCCTGTCCGCGCTGCGGCGCGCCGGCGAAGCTTATCAAAGGCAGCGGAAGAGAGTTTTATATAAAAAGCTTTCACACGGAGGAGGAGGCACATGAGCAAGGAAAAGGCGACTGAGGAGATTTTAAACCTTCTGGAAATGCAGGAGGAAATCCTTCAGTTTACGCATTTTACGAATGAGGATGCCTGGGAGCTGGGAAAATTCCTGATAGAAGAGGCGCGTCGCAAGGGAGTGAGCGTGGCCCTTTCGATCAGGCGCATGAACGGCATGACGGTTTTTGAACACCTGATGGAGGGCACGACGATGGATAACGCGGCGTGGCTAACGCGTAAGTTCAATACGGTCTGCCGCACCGAGATGAGCTCGCTACGCTTCCTTATGCAGCTGCGTCAGAGCGGGCGCACGATGCAGGAAAAATTTCTGGACGAGAGCGAATATGCCTGCTGCGGCGGAGGCTTTCCAATCAGGGTCGAGGAGGCCGGAGTCGTCGGAGTTATAATCTGCTCCAATTTGAACCATGTGGAGGATCATGATTTTCTGGTCCGGGGCCTTTCCAAATATCTTCATATGGACGAGGTGCCCAGGATCAGCTCGCTGTAGAAGGCGGAAAGGGAGGGTATGGCAGGCTCAACCTTCGGAACGGCGTTTCGCTTAACCACCTTCGGAGAGTCCCACGGAGGGGGGCTGGGAGTTATAGTTGACGGCTGTCCTTCGGGACTTTTCCTTACAGAGGAAATGGTTCAGGAGTATCTTGACCGGCGCGCTCCGGGAAAACGCTCCTTTGCCACAACGAGAAAGGAAGGAGACAGGGTAAGGATCCTTTCCGGGGTTTTTGAGGGAAGGACGGAGGGAACGCCGGTTGCGATGCTGGTGGAAAACACCGACGCGCGTTCCGGGGACTACAGCGCCCTGGCCCATGTGTTCCGGCCCGGACACGCGGACTATACCTACACGGAGAAGTACGGCTTCAGGGATTACCGGGGCGGCGGCCGTTCCTCGGGGCGGGAAACCCTGGGAAGGGTGGCCGGAGGCGCGGTGGCGGCCTGCTTTTTAAAAGAGCTGGGCATAACCGTAACGGCCTATACCCTGTCCATCGGGGAAGTAAAGTGCGATCCGGCCTCCTTCGACATGGCCGAGCGGGACAGAAATGACCTTGCGATGCCGGATAAGGGCGCGGCGGCGAAGGCGGGAGAATACCTCAAAGCCCTTCAGGAAAAGGGGGATTCCGCGGGAGGGATTATCGAGTGCGTAATCCGCTCTCTTCCGGCGGGACTCGGAGAACCGGTGTTTGACAAGCTGGACGCCGAGCTTTCAAAGGCCATGCTCTCCATCGGAGCCGTCAAGGGCTTTGAAGCCGGAGACGGATTCAGAGCGGCGGAAAACACCGGGTCGGCCAACAACGACGGATTTTA
This sequence comes from Lachnospiraceae bacterium, assembly GCA_024680815.1. Classification (GTDB taxonomy): domain Bacteria; phylum Bacillota; class Clostridia; order Lachnospirales; family Lachnospiraceae; genus NK4A144. The sequence goes on from JAILBQ010000022.1 coordinate 21,595, forward strand.
CATTTCAGAAGGTCAGGTTAAAAAAAGCACCAACCATTCAGGCGGAGTTCTGGGAGGCATCAGCGACGGAAGCGAGGTTATATTCCGCGTTGCCGTCAAGCCCACCCCTTCGGTTTCCCTTCCACAGAAGACCGTTAACGATGAGGGAGAGGAGACGGAGCTTATCATCGGGGGGAGGCATGACAGCGTGATTGTGCCCCGTGCCGTGGTGGTGGCGGAATGCATGGCCGCCGCGGTGACGGCGGATATGCTGCTTCGGAACATGGGAGCAAGGCTTAAGGACATCAGAAGATTTTACGGCTGTTAGCCGGAAAAGGCGGCGGAAAGGAAGAAAATGGCTGGAGTTAAATCGTCCGAAAAGGCAAAATATGTGGCATACGGCGCGGGATACACCTCCGCGGGACATACCGACGGCATCAGGGTTTTTGATTACCATCCGGAGAACGGGAGGATTACGGAGAAAAATTCCATCCGTATAAGCAACGCCTCCTATATCAATATTTCCCACAACAAAAAGTTCCTCTATTCCATTACGGATCAGGGGGTTGTGGCCTTCAGGATAAAAGAGGACGGGGATCTGGAATATTTAAACGAGGCGCCTATAAACGGAATGCGGGGCTGCTACGTAGCCACGGACTATGACGACCGCTTTGTTTTTGTCTCCGGCTACCACGACGGGAAGGTGACGGTGCTTTCCCTTAAAAAGGACGGCTCCGTCGATCATATCTGCGACGAGATATATCATAAGGGCCTGGGCTCCGTGGGTGAGCGGAATTTCAGACCCCATGTGGACTGCGCCAGGATGACGATGGACAATAAATATCTGCTGGCCACGGACGTGGGAATGGATCACGTAAAGGTCTACCGCCTGAACCGTAAAACCGGGAAGCTGACCCTGGCCGATATTTTAAGGAGCGATATTGAAAGCGCCCCTCATCAGCTGCGCTTTTCCTATGACGGGAAGTTTGCTTATATAATCCACGAGCTCGGAAACAATATAGATGTATATACCTATGAGGACATGGGGAAGGAGCCGAGGTTCACGAAAATCCAGTCTGTGAGCACCGTGAACGAAAAGCACGTCAATTCCTCGACGGCGGCCTACGCCCTGCATCTTTCAAAGGATAATCACTATTTATTCTGCTCCAACGCCGGGGACGATTCCATCGGCTGCTTTGAGAGGGATATGGAAACCGGGATGCTGACCAGACTTTTCGTTTTGCCGGTGTCCGGTATTTTCCCCAAGGATTTCGCGGTTTCGGACGACAATCAGTACCTGCTTTCCATGAATCACGAATCCAATACGATTACGTTTTTCCACGTGGATACAAAAAAGAGAACCATGGTTATGACCTCCAAGGAGATTTATTTCCAGTCCGGAAACTGTCTGGTTATACACAAAGTGGTGTAGGGATATGAAGGTCTTTAAAAGGATCGGCTTATTTTTCAGAAAACATTTCCGTGCCCTCCTGTTTACGGCAGGAGCGCTTATGGTCTTTACCGCCAGCGCGAGCTTTACCTCCAAGGGAGTTCCGCCGAAAGCTCCCGAGGCTGAGGAGAGCCGGGCTTATTACATTTCCGGAGAGGGACTTAAGGAGATCGCCTCCCTCGGGGAACTGGAAAAGTCCGTCTCCGGCGGGGATTCAGAGGAAAACGCCATACCTTCGGCGGAGCCGGAGGGGCAGGCAGGGGAAGCACAGGTTTTCAGGGATGACTGGAGCCTGATTCTCGTTAATAAAAACCACCTTATTCCTGAGGACTATGAATTCGAATTAACTACTATAAAGGGAAATATCAAATCAGACAAAAGAGTCACCCGTCATGTCATGAAGATGATCCGCAGAGCTGCTGATGACGGGGTGGATCTTTTTGTCTGTTCGCCGTACCGGGATTCGGAACGCCAGACCATGCTGTTTAACCGCAAGGTGGAGCGGCTTATGAAAACGGGCATGAGCGAGGAAGAGGCCCGTGAAGCGGCCTCCCAGACCGTGGCTCTTCCCGGCACCAGCGAACATGAGGTGGGGCTGGCCTTCGATTTCATAACAGAAGACTATACCTGTCTGGATGTGGGCTTTGAAGATACCGAAGCCGGGAAATGGCTTAAGGAAAACGCGGCGGACTACGGCTTCATCCTTCGCTACCCCAGGGGGAAGGAGGATATTACCGGGATTGAATACGAGCCCTGGCACTACCGCTATGTGGGAGAGAGAGCCGCCAGGGAAATCATGGACCGGGGAATAACCCTGGAGGAATACGACACGGAAATCGGAGTTGTGGATGAAAAATAAACCGTACGAGCTGCTGACAAAGGACGGGAGAGCGAAGCGGGGGAGGCTCAGTACCGTGCACGGCACGGCTGAAACTCCGGTCTTCATGAACGTGGGCACCGTCGGAGCCATAAAGGGAGGGGTTTCCACCGAGGATCTGGAGGAGATAGGCACCCAGATCGAGCTTTCCAACACCTACCACCTGCATGTAAGAACCGGCGATGAAAGGATAAAAGCCTTCGGCGGTTTACATAAGTTTATGTCCTGGAGGAGGCCGATTCTTACCGATTCCGGCGGCTTTCAGGTTTTTTCCCTGGCGGATTTAAGGAAAATCAGGGAAGAAGGAGTGACCTTCCGCTCCCATATAGACGGGCATAAGATATTCATGGGGCCGGAGGAGAGCATGCGTATCCAGTCAAATCTGGGTTCCACGATTGCCATGGCCTTTGACGAATGCCCGAATTCAAAGGCGGAACGGGACTATGTGGAGGAGAGCGTTGCGAGGACTACAAGGTGGCTTAAACGCTGTATAACGGAGCTTAAGCGCCTCAACGAAGCAGAGGGCACCGTAAATCCCGACCAGCTGCTTTTCGGTATAAACCAGGGTGCGGTTTATCCCGATATCCGTATTGCCCAGGCGGAGGAAATAGCGGAGCTTGACCTTGACGGCTATGCCGTAGGGGGGCTGGCAGTCGGGGAAACCCATCAGGAGATGTACGAAATTCTGGACGCTACCGTCCCCCATCTGCCGGAGGATAAGCCGGTTTACCTTATGGGAGTAGGTACCCCGGTAAACATTGTGGAGGCGGTATACCGGGGCGTGGATTTCTTTGACTGCGTCTATCCCTCAAGAAATGCCAGACACGGTCATGTCTATACCCACAACGGCCGGAGAAATCTGATGAACGCCCGCTACGCCCTGTCGGAGGAGCCGATTGAGGAGGGGTGCAAATGTCCCGCCTGCAGGAGGTACTCCCTGGCCTATCTCCACCATCTTTTCAAGGCTAAGGAGATGCTGGGGCTCAGGCTTGCAACTTTGCACAATCTTTATTTTTATAACCACCTTATGGAAGAAATACGAAGCGCAATAGAGGAACACCGCTTCGAAGCCTTCCGGAAAGATTTCATAAACCGGCAGGAGAGTCTGCCGGAAAACTGATCAGGTGCCGTTCTGAGGAAGCGGCGGAAAGGATTGTTATGAAGAAGAGATGGTATCGGAAACTGGCACTTATTTTAAGCCTGGTCCTGATTCTGCAGGCCTTCGGGGCGGGCAGCGTCTTCGGGGCGGAGCTTGCGGCGGAAACGCATGATGCTTCGGAAGGTACGGAGACGGCCTTTGAAGGGAGCGAAACGGCGCCTGCGGAGAATCAGCCCGAGGCTCCCGCCGAAAATCCCGGAGAGGCTCCGGCGGCGGAAGCCGGAGAAGGAGCGGGAGAGAGCGCTCCGGCGGGAGAGAGCGCCCCGACGGAAGAGAGCGCGACAGAACCCGCCCCCGTGGAGGAGGGCGCAGAGCTTCCCGAAAGCGAAGCGCCGGAAGCCATTCCGGAAGAGGTGCCGGCTGAAGAGGTATCCTCGGACGAGCTTTTGCCTGAGGAGGTTTCAGCGGACGAGCTTCCGCCTGAGGAGGTTTCAGCGGACGAGCTTCCGGCTGAAGAGGAGCTTTCCGGAGATGAAATCCCGGCGGAGGGGAATGCTCCGGAGTCCGGAGATGATAAAAAGGTTACCGTCATGTTATATATGGTGGCCTCTGACCTTGAACGCAACTCCCTGGCCGGCAGAAGTGACCTTCTGGAGATCATGGAAGGAATCTATCAGGGAACCGTCAGCCGCAATAACGATGATTCTATTTATGAAGAAGGAACATCGGATGAGTTTCTGTATGCCCCTTCGGTGAACTTCGTGGTGGAAACCGGCGGAATGGACTTTGGTAAAAATAATGAGAATGAAAAGGAGTATAAAGCCCTGATCGATCAAGGCATGAAGGAACTTGGAGACAAAAAGGATACCTCCAATGAGGATATGAGAAGGTTTGAATTCTTTAATTCTTTGATCAGTAAGGACTTTGACCCCACAAAGAACCAGCGCTGGATCCTCTCCGGAGACGGACTCTATGAGGCGAAAAACGCGGTGGAGAAAGCCAATGAGACGAGGAGTATGACAGCGGCTGATTCTAAAGGCGTCAATGATGAATTGCTGGATTTCATCGATACGACCGTAGAAGATTATCCAGCCGATCAGTACGTCCTCATTTTCTGGGATCACGGCGGCGGTCCCCAGGTGGGGTACGGAGTTGACGAGCGGGATTCAGCTTCAAGTATCCACTCGGATCATGTGGCGGCGACCTGGCGGAATACAGCTTTATATAAGCAGAAAAAAGAACTGGCCTGGGTCGGCTATGACGCCTGCCTTATGTCAAGTCTCGAAACGGCTCTGGCCTGGGCGCCCTATGCCCGTTATTTTTCCGCTTCCCAGAAGGAAGAGGGGAACGATGGTTGGAGTTATGTTAACTGGGTTCAGGATCTGTTCGAGGATGCGGGAAAAGGAGAAAGAGATTATACGATTACCGCGTCTGTCAATGAGATCATACAAAGCCTGGGAAAAACGAATGTCAAGGATTTTGTAGATCATTACCCCGATACCGCCACCTCCAGCTTTGTTGACCTTTCTGAGGTCGGTGATGTGGCGAAGGCGCTTTCCGATTATTCCGGGGAATATCTGAACGCGATCAGGAAAAATCCTTTCGGACTGTACCGTGCGGTGAGAAATATCAGGCAGGATTCGATAGGTTTCGGTGACGCGAATCCCCCGATCGTGGATCTTAAGAGCTTTGTTGACAATACAGGCAATGATCTGGAGACACAGCTTAAGACCTCCGGCTTTGATGATAAGGATGCCGCTCAGATCGCAAAAGCAATAAATGATAAAAAAGACGGTCTGTTAGCGGCCATAAATGACGCGGTGGTAAGCGAAAATCATACCGATGATGTGGCGTATCCCGGAGAATTAGGCGGCTTATCCGTATTCTTCCCCTATACGGAGATTGTTAATTCCAAAGGCTCTGACAGATGGGAAAAATACCGTTCGACATACGGAAAAGACGTATTTAACAAGGACGGGTCGTCCGTAGGGAAGCTGGATCCCTTCCAGGATTTCGTCAGTGTATATCTTTCCGTATATAATACCGGCGGGGAGCTGGGGGTAGAAAATCCCCAAAAGGCCAAGCTGGAGGACACCTGGAACTCATCCCTTAAAAAATACAAAATAACGGATCAGGGCGACGGGGAAGCCATGAAGGCTCTTCCGGCAGATCTTTATGACCACCGGATACAGAAGGAAGCCATAAAGATCGACAAGGCCGGAGACAAGTATTATCTTATCCGGAGGGATTTCGTCCTCTTCGATTCCTTTGACATGAAGCTGTGGCTTCCCAGCAATGCAAAGGACAAGGAAGACACCTATCTGGGATATCTTCCTTCCGGAAAATTCGAGGAAGATAAAGACAGGAAGCTTTGGAAGCAGGAGCTTTATAACTATAAGGAGGATCCGGGGTGGTACAGCTTTGTATCCGACGATAAAGCTTATCCCGCGAACATTCTCTTTGCGGGAGCCCTGGATGAGAGTGAAAACGTGCTGGAGGGCCAGGCTTTCGCCCTGATCCCCGCGGTAAGCGAGAAGGACGGGCTCGTCTTCCTGGACGTGCGTTTTCTTGATGTCGGTCCCGGGAGCAAGGCCAAAGTAGAAGGTTACTGGCCTTACATGTATTCATACGGCATGCTCGGGCGCCACGTATCCGAT
>JAILBQ010000030.1 GCA_024680815.1 Lachnospiraceae bacterium
CGCCACGGCGGCGCAGTTCTCGGGTATCAATGTTAAGAGAGTCAAGATCTTTGTCTGGACCGCCAGCGGAATTCTTGCTTCCATCGCGGGAATAGTTCTGGCAGCGAGACTTGCTTCGGGACAGCCCGGAACCTCCATCGGAGCGGAGACAGACGCCATAGCCGGAAGCGTTCTGGGCGGTGTCAGTATGTACGGCGGAGTAGGCAGCGCGGGAGGAGTGCTGATCGGCTGTCTCGTTATCGGAGTTATCACAAACGGCTTAACGCTCTTACACTTCAATACCAACTGGCAGTACGTGGCAAAGGGTGTCATCATCCTGCTGGCCTGCTATGTGGATATGGTACGTCAGAATAAGAAAATGGGAAGAGCTGAATAAGAAATTAAACAGTTTATAGAAAATCATGTGCCTCCCGAAAGCCCGGCAAGCCGGTTTCGGGAGGTTTTTTGGAAAAGGAGAAGAATAATGGCATTAACCAGGGTTTCGGAAATATTAAAAATGGCGGACGAGGCGCATACCTCGGCCATCGCGTTCATCTGCATCGACTACAATACGGCATATTCCGTGGCAAGGGCGGCGGAGGAGACAAACACTCCTGCGATCATCATGCTTTTATGGGAGCATAATGCCAAAATGAACACAATGAATATGAAGGGCTTCGCGGCAATGGCCAGAGAGCTTGCACAGGGCGTAAAGGTTCCCATCGGCGTACATCTTGACCATGGATATGACTACGCGGAGGTTTTCCGCGCGATGAACGCGGGCTTCAACTCGGTTATGATCGACGGCTCGGCCCATCCCCTGGAGGAAAACATCGCCATCACGAAAAAGGTTACCGAGACCGCCCATCTTCTCGGGGTCGACGTGGAGGCGGAGCTGGGGCACGTGGGCATGGCAGTGGATCATGACGGCGACAAAAGCGATTTCTATACCGATCCGGCCATAGCCGAGAGGTTCTGTCGTGAGACGGATTGCGACTATCTTACAATCTCCATCGGCAATGCCCACGGCGTCTATGTGGAAACGCCGCATCTGGATATCGCCCGGCTCGAGGAGATAAACGCCGCCACCGATACGCCCCTTGTTCTCCACGGGGGGAGCGGAATTCCGGATGAGCAGCTGGAGGTTGCTTTCAGAAAGGGTATCAATAAATTCAATTTAGGAACCGACTTCCTTGCAGCCTATTATCAGGCGATCCTTGATTACAACGCCAGCGTGGCCGGTGACGACAATCCGTATAAGATGCTTGATCTTCCGATGTATACGCAGGAAAAGCTGGTGGCGTTCTTAAAGACCAGACTCGCGCTCTGCCACTTTTGAGGAGGAAAAATGTCATATCTGTGTCTGGATATCGGAACCTCCGGCTGTAAGGCAGCTGTCGTTAATCCGCCGGGGGAAACAGAGCGAAGCGCGGAGAGGGCGTATGACCTGCATTTTCCCGAAAAGGGCTTTGTCGAGCTGGATGCCACCGAGATATGGGAGAGCGTCAAATCCGTCCTGAAGGAGCTTTCCGGGGACTCGGGGGAGGTCACTCATATTGCGGTCTCCGGCTTCGGCGAGGCCTTTGTTTTGCTGGATCGCGAGGACAGGCCCTTAAATCGCATGATCATGTATGCGGACTCCCGCTGCGTCGGAATGGACGCGGAGCTTATGCGTGATTTCGGCGGAGAAAACATGTTTGAGATTACAGGTGTCTTCCCGAATGCGACCTATTCCCTCCTTCGGATACTCTGGCTTAAGGAGCATGAGAGGCGCACCTTTGAGGCCGCCAGGAGTATCTTTTTCGCAGTTGATTATTTTTCTTATCTCTTATGCGGCGAACGGGGCGTGGATCCCGGGACGGCGTCGAAGACGCTGCTTTATGACGTTCATAAGAAGGTGTGGTCGGATACGATCCTTTCGCGTTACCACCTTCCCCGGGAATTATTTTCCCCGGTGCTTCCGGTGGGAAGTATTCTCGGCACGATCCGGCATGGCCTCGCGGAGGAGCTGGGGCTTCCGCCCTCTCTCCGCATCTGCCTCGGCAATCACGATCAGGGCTGCGTTACCCTGGGCTCCGGCGGGGTAAGACCCGGAACGGCCGTTTTGGGCGAGGGGTCAACGGAGAGCATGAATCTTGTATGCGGCGGTGACTGCTTTAAGTTTTCGGATAAGCTTATTGAGCGCAAGCTCTGCTTTGAACCCTATATTCTGCCGGATACCTTTTTTCTTCCCACAGTGAATCTGACATACGGAAATTCCCTCCGCTGGTTTCTGCGGGAGCTCGGGGACAGGGCGGAAAAATCAAAGAAAGAGGGGGAGAATATCTACCGCTTTCTGGAGGAGAGCCGGAAGGAACCCACGGAGCTTATTTGCCTGCCTCATCTGGGAGGAACGAGCATACTGGAGCCGGATGCCCAAATCCCCGGAGCGATAGTGGGACTTAATTTAAACACCTCCTATCCGGAAATCTACCGTGCGCTCATGCAGGGGCTTAATTTTGAAACGAGAATCAATTTTGAAATCCTGCTGGATATGGGCTTTACCGTCCGGGAAATCATTGCGGCGGGGGGAGTCGCCAGAAATCACCTTTTCATGCAGAATAAGAGTGATATTTTAAATCACCGCATCCGTGTAATAAAGAATTTTAACGCAGGGCTTTCAGGCCTTGCGATGATCTGCGCGGTATCGGAGGGAGAGTACAGGGACTATGAGGAGGCGGCGGAGCGTTTTGTGGGGGATGCCCGGGATTATTCCCCGAAGGAAAATTACGATGACCTTTTCGACGCCTATCTCGATGCCAGGAACCGCCTGAAAAAGAGGCTTTGGTAGCCTGCTTTTTCTGGTATAATAAGCTTGTGCGCCCTGCGTGGATAATTTCGGTTACTTTGCTTTAATTACGGTTATGAGGTAAAATACAGTGAGTATTGTTTATGATGTGGGGTATATATATGGCTTGTTTTAAAGCGTTTAAGTGTCTCAGACCGGTGCCGGAAAAAGCCGCGCGGATCGCGGCTCTTCCTTATGATGTTTATTCCAGGGAGGAAGCCGCGGAAGAGGTCAGGCGGGAGCCTCTGTCCTTCCTCGCCATCGACCGGGCAGAAACCGCGTTTGCCCCTTCGGTTGATACCTATGATCCCAGGGTTTATTTAAAAGCCGCCGAGCTTCTTGAGGAGAGGGTGGAAAACGGGGATTTTACAGAGGATCCCGAAGAGGTCTATTATATTTACGAGCTTACTATGGAGGGGAGAGCCCAGACCGGTATCGTGGGCTGTGCCTCGGCTGAGGACTATGAAAACGGCGTAATAAAAAAACATGAAAACACGCTTGAAAGCAAGGAGGAGGATCGGGTCAGGCACG
>JAILBQ010000044.1 GCA_024680815.1 Lachnospiraceae bacterium
CATGCTCTTCCTGCAATCACATGATGTCAGTACAAGTCATGCTACGAAGATATATAAGACCTATGGCAATGACAGCATAAAGATCGTTCAGGAAAATCCCTATAAGCTGGCGGATGATATCTGGGGAATAGGCTTTAAGACAGCGGATACCATTGCTTCGAAGATGGGTTTCGGGCATAAAAAGTATGTACGGCTTCGCAGCGGCCTGGTCTATACCTTAAATAAGCTCTCCGAAGAGGGTCATTGCTATGCCACAAGGGAACAGCTCATAGAAAAAGGTATGGAGCTTCTTTCCGTGGAAGACGATCTGCTTTCTATGACGCTTGACGAGATGCTGAGGAATGAGGATGTGGTCGGGGGCAGAGAGGCTATATATCTCCCGCCATTTTATTTTTCTGAATCTGGTACAGCCAATCGGATGGCAAAGCTTTATCAGAATCCATCCGGTATAAAGATAAAAACAGACGGTCTTGCTGATCGTATCCGGAAGAAAACAGGCATGACCTATGATGAGGTTCAGGTTGAGGCAATCTTAAAAGCTGTACAGAGCAAGATTCTGATCCTGACCGGCGGTCCCGGAACCGGAAAGACCACGACCACGCTCGGTATCATAACCGCTTTTAAGGAGGCAGGAGCCGGGATCCTTCTTGCGGCTCCCACAGGCAGAGCGGCAAAGCGTCTTTCTGAAGCCACCGGGATGGAAGCAAAGACCATACACAGGCTTCTTGAAGTGAAACCTCCGGAAGGCTATCAGAAAAACGAAGAGGAACCCCTGGAAGGAGATGTGCTGATCGTGGACGAGTGCTCCATGATCGACATCATGCTCATGTATAATCTGTTAAAGGCCGTTCCTGATACCATGACCCTTATCATGGTGGGAGATGTTGACCAGCTTCCAAGCGTAGGCGCGGGAAATGTGCTGAGGGATATCATAGATTCAGGATGCTTTCCCGTAGTCCGTCTCACTCGTATATTCAGGCAGGCGCAGACAAGCCGTATCATCATGAATGCCCATAAGATCAATGCCGGGAAAATGCCGGATATAAGTAACGGGAGGCAGAGCGATTTCTTTTTCATGGAAGAGGAAGACCCGGACAAAGCGGTCGAGACAATCGTGGGCCTGGTAAAGACCAAACTCCCGAAGTATTATAAATACCGTTCTTCGGACATACAGGTGCTAACGCCCATGCAAAGAAGCGTTGTCGGTGCGGCTAATTTAAATCAGGCATTGCAGGAAGCCATAAACCCCGGATCCTTCGGGCTTCACAGGGGAGGCTATATTTACCGGCAGAATGATAAGGTCATGCAGATCCGCAATAACTACGATAAAGAGGTGTTCAACGGCGATATCGGAGTTATCACCTTTGTGGATATGGAGGACAGGTCGCTGAAGGTGGACTTCGACGGCAGGGAAGTGGAGTATGATGTCACGGAGCTGGATGAGCTGGTGCTGGCCTATGCGACTACTATCCACAAAGCTCAGGGATCAGAATATCCCATCGTGGTAATGCCTGTCACAATGAATCATTTCGTTATGCTGCAGAGAAACCTCATCTATACGGGCATTACAAGGGCAAAGAAGATCATAGTCATTGTGGGAACGAAAAAAGCCCTTGCCTATGCAGTTAAGAATGTGACCGTGACGGCCAGGAATACGATGCTGAAAGAGAGGATACAGGAAGCAACGAAAAGTCCGGTCGTACACAATATGGATAACCCCGTGGAGATATCCGTTGCGGCAGAGCCTGATACCCAATACAGTGCGGAAAAGCTGTCACATGAGGAGTGGCTTAAGGAGGATCTGTTTTCGAGATTATCCAAATCAAAGTTCCGCAGCAGGTTTAAGCTGTCAGATAAAGACAGACAGTATATTTCGGATAAAGGGATCGATACGATCCGTTCACATGCGGCTGACTTTATCGGAAAGCGCCTTGCGCCTGCTGAGCCCGATAATGACGGAAAACAGACACCGATGAAAGGGCATCCCGTATTTATAGCACAGCATGCCACCGGAACCTGCTGCAGGGGGTGCCTTTTCAAATGGCACGGGATCAGGAAAGGACATGAGCTGACGGATAAAGAGCAGGGATATGTGGTGGATGTGATAATGGAGTGGATTGAGCGGTAAATATTTCCTCCCCCGAATGGACATATTCAAGCTGATCTCCCAGAGCAAGCTTCATCGTTTTGTACGCCGGCTCTCCCGTGCAATGGCAGGTATAAAACATCGTGGGATACTTTTTCAACTCCCTGCCCATATCTGCCACCTCACGAAGCTCACTGCCGTTGTACTCTGCCTCCTTCATAAGATGGAAGCCGCTGATCACCGCATCCGGGAATGAACCATATTTCTCCTTATACGCATCGAGAATACTCAGGATTCCGTTATGCGCACAGCCTGACATAAGGATATGCCTGTCCCCGTTATTTATAACGAGGTAGTGTTCATGTTTGAAATCATCACGCTCATATTCCCCGTTTTTCTTTATAAGAATCCGCCTGTTTGCAAAAGGCAGTTTGTGAGTTCTTTCCTTCACCGTAAACAGTTCAAGTTCATCGTCGATCTTTAAATCTCCCCGAATAAACTTAACCTGTGGAAGTTTTATGATATCCTTATCTATACCTATATATACATATCTGCTGTCCCCGGCATTTTCTCCATCGTCCGCGTAATAATCCCCTCCCGCCGATGCCTGCATAAAAATAACAGCATCCGGATTGATCTCGGAAAAAGGGATGATCCCGCCGGAATGGTCGTAATGACCGTGGCTCAGAATGACCGTATCAACCTGTTTAAGATCTATCCCCAGTTTTTCGGCATTTTTAATTGTCTCGGCTGACGGTCCCAGATCTAAAAGAAGCCTGTGTTTTTCGGTCTCGACATAAAAAGACAGCCCATGTGCACACGCGCATCCTTTTGTACCTTCAGTATTTTCGATCAGATTTATGATTCTCATCATTACAAGACCTTATGGCTGTTCCTGCAATCCCTTTACGATTTCATACAGCTTTTCCGACAATATCCTGTGACTTTCCGCTGTAAGATGCAGCGAATCCTCTTCTGATGGCGTAACATATTCTGCCGCATTAAAGAAAATACAGCCTTTACGTTCTGCTACAGACTTATAATAAGCCGGAAACTGCCTGGATCTTTCAATGGCATTTTCGAGGAAAGCACCGTAAAAAACGGATGATGCTATTCCCTCCCCGATTTCCGGCGGAGAAACCAGAACTATTTTGGGAACATATCCCTGCTTTTCCACAGAAAAAGACTGTATCACCTCAACAAGCTTCTCTGCACCTTTGGATATTTCCTCCGCTGTAGCATGAAAGGTCTCCTTCAGGTCATTACTCCCTAGTGACAATATAACGATGTCCACCGGTTTATGAGAATGTATACACGGTTTCAGATAATCAAGTCCGTTCTTCCAGCCTTCAAACGGATCATCATATACCGTTGTCCTCCCGCTGCATCCTTCTTCGATGACGCAGTAATCATTTCCGAGCAGATTCTGTAATCTTCCGGGCCATCGGACATCTTTCGGATATCTCATTCCGCTTAACGGAATATAGCCATATGTATTCGAATCGCCGTAACACAATATCGTCTTCATCTCTTCTTTTTCCTTTGCCACTAAAGGATCCGACAGGTTAAATAAATTTTCTGACCATCGTATTTACAATCTTTTCATTAACCGGAAGGAATATACCTGCCACGGGTCCTACGAGGACTATACATATAAGAGTTCCTGCCCCGACTGTTCCCCCGAGCAGAAAGCCTGCAAGTGTGAACAACGCATCCGTTATCAGTCTTATAATACTGAATTTTTTCTTCAGCTTATCTGACGCAACCACTGCAACGAGATCGTTTGGTCCGGTTCCGGCATCCGACTTTATAACGATGGTCATGCCGTATGCAAGTACAACACAGCCCAGGGTTACCATTAATATCCTGGCGGCCAGTGCATGAAAAGCTCCGGCAACAGGGGACAGCAGCCACGTAAAAAAGTCGATTATCGGTCCTCCGCAGAACATGCAGAGTATTGTCCCTATTTTTATATAGCTTCTGTCGATCATCAGCAGTGCCAGCATTATGATTATACATATCCCCATATGTACCCTGCCGTGAGTGATAAATGTCAGTCCCGGAATTTCTGCCAGTTTTCCTGTTATGCCCTGGATCAACACGTTGAAAGGGTCGGAGCCAAGATCTGAAAGCAGAAACAAAGTTACACCAAGATGCGCAATTATAAGGCCTGTCATCAATATCAGCGATCTTATGAACCATTCCTTTATTGTCCGTTTATACATAACGCTTTTCACAATTCATAATTATCTGAGATCATCATCCTGTTAGCCATCGAGTATATTTTACCTCATCGGAGCCGCAATGCCAAATAAACAATTCCTGAAGCTTGTTGCGGGAGGAGCGAAAGTATATAATTAGAAGCAGGAATGCATTTGGTTGTTAGAGCGGCACGCGTTTTGCGCGGGCTCACTAACGAAACGGAAAAGAATTTTGTTGGTGAGATATCACGGGAGGAGGGATAATGATCAAAGCAATCAAAGGAGACATTACGAAGATTACAGATGTTCAGGCCATAACAAATGCAGCGAATTCAAGCCTGCTCGGAGGCGGGGGAGTAGACGGTGCAATACACCGTGCTGCCGGGCCGCAGCTTCTGGAAGAGTGCCGGACTCTTAATGGATGTCCGACAGGCGAAGCTAAGATTACGAAGGGATATAACCTGCCCTGCGATTATGTTATTCACACCGTGGGTCCTGTTTGGCATGGTGGCGGAAACGGAGAACCGGAGCTGCTCTCATCGTGCTATCACAATTCCCTTAAGGTGGCCATGGAGAACGGAATACGCACTATAGCGTTCCCGTCCATATCCACAGGAGTATATGGTTATCCTGTTGATAAAGCGGCTAAGGTGGCTGTAGCAACGGTGAAGAAATTCATGGAGGAAAATCCCGGGAAATTTGATCTGGTGTACTGGGTGTGTTTTGATGAAAGAACACTGAAGGCTTATGAGCAGGAGATATAAAAATATAAGGTTTAAAGGCGAGGAGGAAAAATCATGGTCAGACATGTGATATTATGGAACCTTAAGGAAGAGTATTCCGACGAAAAGAAAACAGAGATAAAAGCAGGCATAAAAGAGGGCCTGGAAGGACTTATGGGTCAAATCCCGGGACTCAGGGAAATCAGGGTCAATACAGAACCGCTCGGCTCTTCGAATTGTGATGTGATGCTGGACTCATTATTTGAAGACGAAGAAGCTCTTAAGGGTTATTCAGTGAATCCTGCACATGTAGAGGTTGCGGATACGAAGGTTCGTCCTTTTACGGCCCGGAGAACATGCATGGATTACCGGGTCTGAAAATGAGTGCGGAACCGCTGTTTTTCGGAAAGGAAATCTGAACAAGATTGAAAAAAGATGATCTGTGTTACAGGCTCTTTATCGAAAAAAGCTTCGAATGGGGAGGAGAAGGAGTATAAATAACAAGAGTATGATGAATGAAAGGAGTGTTGCAGAAAATGAGTGAAGAAGTGCAGAAGTATCGTGTCACAAATTTAGTAACATGACAAAAACCCCGTAATAATCACCTCCTCTGTCAGGCAATCCGGATTCGGCGGTATTTTCAGGAGAGGATATTTGAAGATAATATATTCCCCCGAAATCTGATGCAGATACGCCGGTCTCATCATCTCCCCAGGCATTTTCAAAATCACCTGTCCGTTCGTCGAAGGTGGCATTCCTGTAAGTGATGGATTTTGAACCATCCGCGCCATTTTTGACTTCGGAATAATTTACATTGATGATGCCGTTATTTCTCCTGATCATCCGGTCAACGACATAGCCCTGGCCCTCTAAATCTCCGGCAAGATCAGTTCCTAAGATATCCGACAGTTCTTTTGCGGATATATCCTGTGCTTCGTATTCAATGAAGTCACCGGTGTTCCTGTCGTAGTAAAAATAATATGGTTTCCAGGTGTGGCCGGTCCACATGGGCTCATCAGATCCCGCTTCATAGTCGCAGCAGCCGTCATATGCGCTGAAGGTGATTACCATATCTCCGGTTTTTTCGTCAATATATTCCGCGCCGATCCCGGATGCTTCCGACTCTTTGCATTCATCTCCGTCCGCATAAAAAAGATATGTCACGTTGCTTGTTGCGTACATCTCATTGAAAGCCGCAAAGTTCTTATCAGCCCCCTCGACAATTTTGAAAACATTTGAGTCTTCATTTACGGCAGCCGCGAGAGTGCTGTGTATTTTTTCCGCTCTTCCTTCATTAACAAACCAGACCTCGCCATCACAGGATCCCCACTCTTCATCAACATCTCCGCCGATGAAAAAGAAGCCCTCATATTTTCCGTCCATGTCAAAATCATCAACAAGAGAATACCTTATATCCTGACGATCCGCCTTCGCTTCGGAGGAAAGCTTTGAAATAAAATCATCAGTCATTTCTTCTTTAGTGCGCTCGGGCTTCTCGCTGCCCGAAGCTTCCGGCGCATCATTTTCAATCTGATTATCCTTTGGCAGAGCACTGCTGACCCGGGCTTCTTCCATAACCTCCTGATCAGATAATTTTTTTTTCTCACCTGACTCGCCACAGGCTGTAATACAAAGGAGCAATATGGTTACAACAGCCAGAACCGCAATTTTTCTTACGTGATTTTTTTGCATCTCTTATTGTCTCTTTCCTTTTTTGCTTAATCGGCTGAATACTTTTGATGCCTATATCATAACATGATTACAGCGCCAAAAGTCTCTCCCCACTTCGTGCTTGCACGAAAGTGGGGATGAGACTTTATGGCGTGCCCCAACATGAGCAAGAAGTGGGGCAGGGGCCCCGTGGATTGCGAATGTTGGGACGGATTGTGGGAGCGCGAAGCGCGGAACAATCTGGTAAGCTACTTTTGGCGTCTCAATTATAACATAAGATAAAACGAAGCTAAAGCCTTCACAAAGGACGGGGAGAAAAAATGAAAAAACGGAGAAGGCGGAGAAATACCGCTGAATCTATGGTAAAATAACAAATATAAGCAAAATGCGTAAAGACAATAATCAAATTTTCAGGGAAGTCCGGTTTTCAAATGTCGGAAACTATATGAAAGAATACAAATTCAGGAAAAAGATAATATCTGTTCTGACGGCATTTTTAATGCTGTCCGGTTCCATAACGGGAGCCGTGCCTCTTTATGCTGCTCAGGACAGTGTTTCGGGAGATTTTTCCTATATTAACGAAACAGAGGTACAGCTTTCGGAAAATGCTGCACAAAGCGAAGAAGAAACAGGTGAGGATTCTGTCAGCCCGGGCAGCACCGAAGCATCCGGAAATGAGACAGTCAGCGGGGAAAATCCCGGGAACGATTCAGTCAGTGAGGATAATGCGGAAATTGCCGAGGATACCGTGAGTTCGGATGAGACTCAAGATTATGTAAACCAGACTGCTTCTCAAAATGTAATAGCTGTTAATATGCCCTTAGGTGTGAGGGATGACGAAACCGAAATAGAAAATCCGGAGCCGCTTCCAAAATTTATAACTGATGTAACGCAGCAGAATAAGCCCGGAGGCCTCACAACCTTAAATAAAGGCAGTAGTGGGGCGGATTTCGCTTCAGCCTACAGTTCATCAGATATGGGATATCTTCCTGAAAGCGGTTTAATTGATCAGGGAAATTCATTCCTTTGCTGGGCATTCTCTTCAACTATGCTGGCCGCGATATCCATGATAAGAAAAGGCCTTGCGGACAGGTCATTTGTCCGTTATTCACCGGATCAGGTGGGGTATTTCTTTTATAACAGGATAAATGACCCTTTGGGGAATACTGCCGGTGATAAAAATTTGATCAAAGATGGATCCAAAACCTATTATGATTTAGGCGGAAATAACTCATATAACACCTGGAGCCTGGCAAGCTGGATAAGCATGAGGAATTTCGCGGATGTTCCCTTCCGAAACAGCAAATATGATTCCCTGCCCGACGATAAGGCCTACTCCTCGACAGCTCACCTTCAGAATGCA
Organism: Lachnospiraceae bacterium; assembly: GCA_024680815.1. Classification (GTDB taxonomy): domain Bacteria; phylum Bacillota; class Clostridia; order Lachnospirales; family Lachnospiraceae; genus NK4A144. Next base: position 8,044 of record JAILBQ010000044.1, read on the forward strand.
TATTGGGCCTCAACCTATACCGAAGATCCCCAAAATATTGATTATATTGAAAATGTCAAGGAGCTTATTTACGATCACGGCGGCGTTTCTGCCTTAATATCCAATCAGCTGTATATAAATGAAAATCATGCCGTTTACACTCCCGAAGGAGGAGGCGGTCATAATGTCACCTTAGTAGGTTGGGATGATTCATATCCGAAGGAGAATTTTTATACCGCTCCTCCGGGTAACGGGGCCTGGTATGTACGGGACAGCTATGACGAAAGCGAAGGTCGTGACGATAACGGCTGCTTCTGGATTTCCTATTACAGCAGGGATATTACGGACGGCAGGTCAGATAAGGCGATCGCGTTTGATTTTGAAAGCGGGGATAATTATGATAACAATTATCAGTATGACGGAGCTGCAGGCAGCGACTATCTACCATCAGGAGCTGAAAGTGTCCGGATGTCCAGTGTTTTCCGGGCAAAGGGAGATGAATATCTTGAGGCAGTCGCCTTTGCTCCGGCAAGCACTTCCATGTCCTATGAGATCAATATCTATAAGCTTTCCGAAAATTTCGCGACCCCGGTAGGAGATGTATCCCTGTCCAGGGCTACAGGCGAAACCAGATATGTGGGGTACAGGACCGTAAAGCTGGATAGAAGCGTCGCACTTTCAGAGAATGATCTTTTCTCCGTGGTGGTGGATGTAAGGGATACATCGGGAAAGAATAATGCAATGCTCTATGTCGATAATAAAAACGATAAAAGCAGCTGGGTTGAATTTCGGTCCGGTGTGTCCGCAAATCAAAGTTTTTATGAAGACACGGATCTGGCTTACTATGGTTTCTGTGCAAGGATCAAGGCCTTTACCGACAATGCCGGAAGCGGCCCGGAAAAGCCCGAAAAAAAGACTGCGGCTCTGGCGCGGTTTACAGCCGGCGACTATTCCTACGACGGCACTCTGCATTGTCCGTCTGTTTCAGTGAATAAGGGCGAGGACGGTTCGGGTGAGCTATTAAATGCGGGCACCGACTATACAGTGGCATGCTATAACAATAAATATGCCGGTGAGGCGACAGCCGTCATTTATTCCGATAAATACCGTATCAATAATTCTTCATATACCTTTACGATAAGGCCCAAAACTCTGGATGACAGTATTACGGCCGAGCTTGTACCGAACTCATTTATCTATGACGGAACCGAAAAGAAACCCTCATATACGATCTCTGATAATGCCCTTCAAACAGGGCTTAAAGAGGGTGTGGATTTTACAGCCGCTTTTGAAGGGGGAACCGAGGCCGGAACTGCCGCGATCGTTGTGACCGGAATAGGGAATTACACAGGTGAAAAGAGATTTGAATATACTATCGCTCCGCTAAGTATCGGGGATTTTGAATTTTCGACTCCTCAGGATACTGTATATAACGGGGAGCCTCAGACTCCGGCAGTTACCGTTACCGATCAGGCCGGGAATCAACTGGTAGTGGGCAGAGATTATACGACGACAGGGTATGATAATGTAAACTCCGGTATCGCGAAGGTTAAGATAACCGGAAAGGGGAATTACACAGGTACAAAGACCTTAAGCTACAATATCCTGCCTAAGAGCATAGCCGGCGCTTCAGTTGCCGGAGTAAGCTCCACGTATCAATATACCGGAGATGATATTAAACCGGAACCGGAGGTTGCCGATCCGGATACAGGCGGCAAAAAGCTTGAAAAAGGCATTGATTATACCGTGGAATACAGGAATAACAGGGAAGAGGGCAACGCCTTTGTGACAATAAGGGGTATCGGAAACTATACGGGTCAGAAGGATACTCTCTTCTTTATTTCAAAAGCAAAGCCGCTGCAGATTACAATAGCCGCCATTCCCGACCAGACCTATATTCCGGGAGGGGTGAGCATAAAACCGGTGTTAAAGGTAAAACACGGGAGCGATGTTTTAAACAGCGGTTCAGACTACATCACCTCCTACGCCGATAATATTAATGCCGGAACAGCGAAGGCCCGAATAACCGGGGTGAGCAAAACGATCTATGACAATTCCTCAGCGGTTAGATCTTTTACCATAAAGCGGTTTGATCTGAAAAACGCCACGGCAGGGGGGATTTCTGATCAGTTCTATGTAAGCGGGAAAACCTATACCGTTTCCCCGACTGTGACGGTAAAAAATCCGGTAACCAGGCAGGCTGTCACGCTTAAAGAGGGAGAGGATTTTAAATTATCCTACGAGAATAATACGGCGCATAAAAAAGGACAGAAGGTTACGGTATATATTGACGGGATAAATAATTATACCGGCAGGATAAAAAAGAGTTTCATCTTAAGAAGCTATGTACCGATGGGTGATACGGAAAGCTTTGAGATCAGTCTTTCGCAGTATGAATACAATTATGACGGTACCGCAAAAAAACCTCAGGTTAAGGTCTGTTACAGGCCCGGGAATGCTGTTTTAAGAGAAGGTGCGGACTATAAGGTCACTTATAAATCCAACAAAAACGCGGGAAATGCAAAGGTCACTGTCAAACCGACGAAGAGCTTTACCGGGTCATACAATGTCAAAGGCTCAGCGGAAGTATTCTTTACCATCAGGGGAAAAACTCCGAAGAACCTGACGTTTGCCGATATAAGCGATAAAACCTATAAGGGAAAACAGATAAAACCGAAGATTACCGTATATGAAAACGGGAAAAAGCTTTCTTCATCATATTATTATGTTGAATATGCCGATAACGTAAACGCAGGGAAAGGCCGCTTTACCGTTTACGGAAAAAAGAATTATTCCGGAGAACTGGGGACGGGAACCTTCGTGATCAAAAAACGGAAGTTCAGCAAGGTAAAAACCTCATATAAAAAGAGCAGCGGTGTTCTTACGGTAAAATACGGCAACGCGGTATTAAGGGAGAATATTGACTTTACGAAGAATACATCAGCCAGACTTCTCACCTCTCTCGAAACAAATTTTGAGGCAGGAACAAAAAAATATTAATGTAATTCTATTTTCCCTCATAACGGATCACTGAGGCAAGGTCGTAGTCTTTTAACAATTCCCGTCCATTAAGACCGGCAAGTTCAATCAGACAGATGATTTTTGCGACTTTTCCGCCAAGGCGTTCCACAAGCTTTGCCGTTGCTTCCAGAGTGCCTCCGGTGGCGATCAGATCGTCCACGATGACTGCCTTCTGACCATTCTCTATCGCATCCTTGTGGATCTCTATCTGGGCAGTACCATATTCAAGGGAGTACTCCTGAGAGATTGTTTCACAGGGAAGCTTGCCCTTTTTGCGAACAAGTACAAAAGGCTTGTGAAGTTCATATGCAAGAGGCGCGCCAAAGATAAAGCCGCGGGATTCCGCTCCGACAATCACATCAAAATCCAATCCGTCCAGCAGTTTCAGCAGTTCATCTATTGACAGACGAAATCCCTCCGCATCCTGAAGAACAGATGTGATATCTCGGAAAATGATACCTTTCTCAGGGAAATCAGGAATACTTCTTACATAATCTTCAAGTTTTTTCATGCTATGCTCCTTTTATCATTATGTATCGGCTTACGCCGGGCCGCGCAAGTATTGTACCATTTTATCGGCTTTACTGCCATATGAAATGTGATTTTTTTATTTCCGCGAGGGGTGCTGCGGTGTGTTTGATTCTCATGGCAGTTTCGGCGTGAAAATGTTAGAATTATCCTGAAGGTGAGCCGGGATTATCGTAAAAGGAACCGGAGTTTTAAGAAAGAAGGTACTGTTAATGGTTTTATTTGTAAATGCATGTGTCAGAACAGACTCCAGAACAAGAATGATAGCAGAGAGAGTACTGGAAAAACTGGAAGATGAAATTAAGGAGGTCAGGCTTTCGGAGGTGGAATTTCCAAAAACCGATGAACGATTTCTGAAGTATCGGGATGAGTGTATTTCGTCCGGTAATTATGGGGATCCGTATTTTGATTATGCCAGACAGTTTGCAATTGCGGATACAATCGTTATAGCGGCTCCCTATTGGGATCTTTCGTTCCCCGCAGTTTTAAAACAATATATTGAACACATAAATGTTCTTGGCATAACCTTTGAATACACCGCGGAGGGGTTTCCCAAAGGCCTGTGCAGGGCAAAAAAGCTTTATTATGTGATGACAGCCGGCGGCAGCTATGTTCCGGAGGAATTCGGATTCGGATATATAGCTGCCCTTGCACATAATTTCTATGGGATCGATGATGTCGAGCTGATAAAGGCGACGGGACTGGATATATACGGTGCGGATACTGAGGCTATCATTGATGAATGCATAGCGGAAGTGGATTGTTCAGTGAAGACGGACCGCAAATTATAAGCAGAAAGAACAGGGATCAGGATGAACATTATAAAGATAATCTCTGAGGAGATCGGTGCGAAGGACTGGCAGGCCGAGGCTGCGATAAAGCTCATAGACGAAGGGAACACAATCCCGTTTATCGCTCGATACAGGAAAGAAGCAACGGGCAGCCTTGATGATGAGCAGTTAAGACAGCTTGCCGTAAAGCTTGAATATCTGAGAAACCTGGAAGAAAGAAAACAGGAAGTGATAGGCCTTATAGACGAGCAGGGGAAGCTGACGGATGAGCTCAGGAAAGCCATACTCGCGGCGGAAAAGCTTGTCACGGTGGAAGACTTATATCGTCCTTATAAACAGAAGAAAAAGACGAGAGCTGAGGCCGCAAGGAAAAGAGGCCTGGCGCCTCTGGCTGAATTCATATTAAGGCAGGACACCGACCATCCCTTAGAGCAGGAGGCCGAAAAATATGTGACCGGAAAAATCGAGCCTGCTTCTGACAGTAAGGAAGATCAGATTAAAGCAGCGGAGAAGGAAGTTCCGGATGCGGCTGCCGCTATAGCCGGCGCGTCTGATATCATAGCCGAAGAGGTGTCCGACAACGCACAGTACAGGGAAATTATCCGGGATCTTACCCGCAGGGAAGGGACGCTTAAGTCGGAGGCAAAGGATAGTGAGGCGGAATCCGTTTACCGGAATTATTATGATTTTGAGGAATCGGTGGAAAAGATAGCCGGGCACAGGATACTTGCAATAAACCGGGGAGAGACTGAAAAATTCCTGAACGTCAGCGTTGTTGCACCTGTGGAGCGTATTAAGGGATATCTGGAAAAACAGGTGATTATATCCGATAACCCCTATACCACTCCTGTCATTAAAGCTGCCATTGCAGACTCTTATACCAGATTGACAGAGCCCTCGATAGAACGCGAGATAAGGAACGAGCTTACCGAAAGAGCGGAAAACGGCGCCATAGACGTATTCGGGAAGAATTTAAAGCAGCTTCTTATGCAGCCGCCCATAGCCGGGCATACCGTTCTGGGATGGGATCCGGCCTTCAGAACCGGATGCAAGCTGGCAGTCGTGGATTCTACAGGAAAGGTGCTGGATACAACCGTTATTTACCCCACAGCGCCGCATAACAGGATTGATGAGTCAAAGAAGGTTCTGAAAGCGCTTATCGCAAAATATAAGATTTCTCTTATCTCCATCGGAAACGGTACTGCTTCCAGGGAATCGGAGCAGGTGGTTTCCGCGCTTTTAAAAGAAATTCCCGAAGCTAAGGTTCATTATGTGATAACAAATGAAGCCGGAGCAAGCGTGTATTCGGCAAGCAAGCTGGCAACAGAGGAATTTCCCGGATTCGATGTCGGTCAACGGAGCGCAGCATCTATAGCCCGCCGTGTCCAGGATCCGCTGTCGGAGCTTGTAAAGATAGATCCCAGGTCAATCGGTGTCGGACAGTATCAGCATGACATGAACCAGAAGAAGCTGTCGGAAACCCTTTCGGGAGTGGTGGAATCTGCCGTGAACAGTGTGGGTGTCGACTTAAATACCGCATCTTTTTCCCTGCTTTCCTATATTTCGGGAATATCCGCAGCTGTAGCGAAAAACATCGTCTCATACAGGGAGGCAAACGGAAAATTTCATAACAGACAGGAATTAAAGAAGGTTCCGAAGCTTGGGCCGAAGACTTTCGAACAGTGTGCGGGCTTTTGCAGGATAAATGGCGGGGATGAGCCGCTTGACGCGACCGCGGTACATCCTGAGTCCTACAAAAGTGCACGTGCGCTGCTTGAAAAGATGGAATGCGGGATAAAGGATGAGGACAAAATACGCTCATTCAGAAAAACTCTGAAAGATAAAACCGCTCTTGCCGAAGAAATCGGCTGCGGGGAGATCACCCTTATGGATATTTTAAGCGAGCTTGAAAAACCGGCACGCGACCCGCGAGAAGAGATGCCCGCACCGGTGCTTCGCTCCGACGTGCTTGAAATGAAGGATTTGAAGCCGGGGATGAAGCTTAAGGGAACGGTCAGGAATGTTATAGATTTCGGGGCTTTTGTGGATATAGGTGTACATGAAGACGGGCTGGTACATATTTCAAAAATGTCGGACAGGTTCATAAAGCACCCCCTTGAAGTGGTCTCCGTAGGGGATGTTGTTGATGTGACCGTACTGGAGGTGGATGAGAAAAAAGGCAGGATTTCGCTCTCGATGGTGGATGGAACGGACAGAAAAGCGAAGGCCCGCGGAAACATGTCGAAACCCGGAAGGAACAGGCTGGAAGAATATTTACCGAAGGGTATGAAGATTTAAATTCACGGGCGTTATGTGATTTCAAGCAAGAGGAAGAGCATGCTGAAGAACAGTAAAGGACAACAGAAAACAGAATATGTGCGGGATTATGTGGTCTTCGATCTGGAGACGACGGGAACATCCTGCTATAAGGACAGGGTAGTTGAAATATCTGCGCTGAAAGTTGTTGATGGACAGATAGTGGATGAATTTTCGACACTGGTGAATCCGGAGTGCCCGATTCCGTTTTATGCGTCCCAGGTTAACGGTATTACTGACGATATGGTTGAAAATGCTCCGCTATTCACGGATGCACTGAAAGAATTCCTTGAGTTTGCCGGTGATATGATTCTTGTGGGACATAATATTCATTCTTTCGACCTTAAGTTTATCTATCGGGACTGTGAGGAGTATTTCGGAGAGATTCCGGACAATGATTATATCGATACGCTTAAGATGGCCAGAATGTGCTTGCCGGAGCTAAGGCATCATACATTATCAGATCTGGCATCATATTACGGAATATCTACCGAAGGCGCACACAGAGCACTCAATGATTGCAGGATGAATCAGGCGGTTTATGAAAAAATGGGTGAAATCCTGACTGAAAAGCTGAAAAGCGTCAGACGGTGTCCGAAATGCGGGAATGTCCTTAAGCGCAGGAATGGAAAATACGGTGAATTCTGGGGCTGCGCCGGATATCCGGGTTGCACTTACACAGAGAATGCCTGAAAGGAAAGACTATGGAACTGTTTCAAAATAATACGGAAGTATTCCGGGCTGAAGGCAGCCGGATCATAGGAGCGGTATCGTTTGGAAAAGAGTGCAGTGTCTGGTATAACGCAGTAATCCGCGGAGATGATGAACCGATAAGGATAGGAACCCGCACGAATATTCAGGACAATTGTGTCCTTCATGTTGATACGGGCTTTCCGATGGAGATCGGATCCGATGTCACGGTAGGCCACGGTTCCATTCTCCATGGATGCATTATCGGAGATAATTCCTTGATAGGAATGGGAAGCATCCTTCTTAACGGAGCCAGGGTCGGGAAAAACTGCATAATCGGTGCGGGGAGTCTTGTCACGCAGGGTAAGGAAATCCCTGACGGAATGCTGGCATACGGAAATCCCGTCAAAGTAGTACGTCCGCTTTCAGATGAAGAAATCGAGGATATCCGGATGTCGGCAGAGCATTACGCAAATCAGGCTTCCCGGCAGGGATGAAAAAGAGTGCAGCGGGTTCGCCGCTGCACTCTTTTTAAGTTGCCTGTTAAATCCTGAGCGGTTGCCGCTTACGGTGCGATAGCGGCTGCCATTGCGGCGCGGCCGGTAGATGCCGCCTGTGCGGATATCGCTGCCTTTGTTGCAAGATCGGTATCCATCTGTTGCATGGCTGTCTGTACGGCTATGACATTTAAAAGATCTTCCTGCTCCTCGGCGTTTGCCGCTGAGGCGGCTGCCTTTAAGGAAAGGGACGCAACAGCTTTCTGTGCCGCGGCAACGATGGAAGCCTGCTCCGGTGTGTTCCCTGCCGGGGTCGAAGCAATCCTTAACTGGGCATCCAGGGCCTGCTGGGCGCTCTGCAGCGCTGCCAGATCCGCCATTGCCTGATTTCTTGCGACCTGAGCGATGATGGCCTGATCCTTCTCCTGCTGCATCGTGGAAGCCGTAACAGCCGCATTCTGGGCAGCTGCCTGTACCAGGGTCAGCTTCATCGCTTCATTTTGCGCGACAAGGTTGTTTTCGGCAGTTCCGGCAAAGGCCTGAACACAGAACGCAATGCTCAGTAATAATGTGGTTAAAAATGCTACTGCTTTTTTCATGTCCTACCTCCGAATCTTGTGACGCGTGTCAGCGCCATGATTTGTTTGCACTTAACATAAAACCCTTAAAAAGCAAGTGTTATTATAACAAAATTGCTTTTCGGCTACAACTACAACTTATAGGGTGTATGCCTTGATTTTACTCAATATGTGTCATTTTTTGCTGATTTTAACGTAAAGCCGGAAAACACGTTTTTACAGAATTGATATAAACCAATAAAAAGTGAACATCTTCGAAGTGTTTTAAAAATTTCGTTTTCAGAAAAAAGGATAAAAAAGCAACAAATTTTTGTTATTTTTTATAGAATTTTATGTTAATCCATGTTAAAATTTTAAAGACTGTGCAAATATATATGAATGTCCGGGAAATAATTCAGTTTCCGGGCCGTATCAGGGGGAAAAAGAGAATATCTGATCTATGAGTGATCTATATAGAAAATCTTCACTTGAAAAGCTCTCCAGTCCGGAGCAGCTGGACAAGATGAGAGAGATCACATCGCCTATGTTCTGGATAGGTGCAATCGGTGGGGGTATAATAATTATCGTAGCGCTGCTATGGTCTGTTTTTGCGCGTCTTCCCATCAACGTCCAATCAAACGGTATCTTTATCAGTAAAGGCGGAATACAGACCGTTTACGCCGGGAACCCGGGGATAGTAGCGGAAATTCTCGTCTCAAAGGGCGAAACGGTTTCGCAGAATACCGTCCTGGCCCGTTTCGATACCAAAAGCACCCAATTGAAGATAGAAAAACTGGAGGAACGGCGCAACGCCCTTAAGGCGGTCACGCTGGAGTCGGCAGGGGAGGCCGCAACGGCTGATAATATGGATCTTTTAGATATAAAGGCCCGGATCCAGAGCTTAAGTGCCAATCTGACCGGTTATGAGGCGCTGAAGGCAAGGTTTGAAGGCACAAAGGCTGCCGCTCTGGAAAATTTTGACAGCCAGATACGGGAAGCGCAGAAGGAGCTTGAGAGTCAGGAGATCCGTTCGGGTATCCCGGGGAAGGTCACGACGATGGATATCGTCGTCGGCAGTGCCCTCCAGGCCGGGAGCCCCGTATGCACCATTTCACAGACAGAGAGGCCGTCTGAACTTTTCGTGGTAGTGTGCTATGTGCCCATCTCGGAAGGGAAAAAGATAAAGGAGGGCATGGTTACCATGGTGTATCCTTCCACGGTAAACCCTCAGGAGCATGGACATATAGACGGCACTGTCAGCGAGGTGGCGGACTATGTGACTTCCATGGAGGAAGTAAGGAACCGTCTGGGGGACAGCTCTCTGGTACAGGCTTTCACAGACAGCGGACCCGTGGTCATGGTGACCTGTGAGCTTGAGGAGGATCCCGATACAGCGAGCGGATATAAATGGTCCGGTAAAAAAGGAGCGACAGTCACCATAGCCCCCGGAACAATGGTCAGTGTCGATATTGTCACGGAGGAGAAAGCTCCGATCACGATGCTGATACCGTTCCTTAAAGAGAAGCTGTCGGTACAAAGAGAGAAAGATAAGAAAAAGAATGAGTAAGAGCTACGCCAAAACTCCCACTGTTTTCCAGATGGAGTCCACGGAGTGCGGCGCGGCTTCGCTCACGATGGTCATGGGATACTTCGGTAAATTTATGCCCCTGGAGCAGATGCGCATAGAGACCGGAGTGTCCAGAGACGGTTGTAACGCTATGAATATCATGCTTGCGGCGCAAAAGCTCGGGATGGAGACCCATGGCTACCGCAAGGACCTGGACGGTCTTTTTAAAATGCCCGTGCCGGCCATCATTCATTGGAACTTCAACCATTTCGTGGTATGGGAGGGCCGAAAGGGCAAGTATTGCTATATCAACGACCCTGCCATGGGAAGGAGGAAGCTCACCGTACAGGATATCGACGAGAGCTATACCGGCATCGTCATGACCTTCAAGCCCGTTGAAGGCTTTGAGAAGTCAAAAAAAGAGAGCACACTTCTTACCTTTGTCACGGACAGGCTTAAGGGACAGATGGGGGCGCTTGCGGCCCTGATTATAACGGGCCTCTTCCTGGTGATACCGGGGCTTCTTACCCCTACGTTCACACAGGTGTTTATCGACGACATCCTCCTCGGGGGGAATGATGAGTGGATGACGTCCCTCATTGCCGTGATGATCGGAACGCTATTTCTGCAGGCGTTTTTAATCTGGTACAGGGGAAGGCTCCTGCTGCGGTTTCAGAAGAAGCTGACTCTCATAAGCTCCCACGGGATGCTCTCCCATTTGCTGAAGCTCCCGATGAACTTTTTTGAACAGCGCTATGCCGGCGACCTGGCACAGAGGGTTTCAAATAATAATAACGTCAATCTGTTTCTGACCGGAGATCTGGCGGAGACGGTGCTCAATTGTTTTATCGCTCTGTTCTACCTGATACTCCTGTTGGTATATTCACCGCTCCTTACATTGATCAGCATGAGCATAATCGTGTTTGAGTTCGGCGCCATGAGTCTTATGTCAAAGAGCATATCGGACTTCAGCTCAAAGGCTCAGCAGGAGATGGGGAGCCTGACCGGAAATCTGTTTTCGGGATTGTCGATTACCGGAACGCTTAAGGCCTCCGGAACAGAGAACGCTTTTATCAGCAGGATTCTCGGGAATTATGCAAAGAGCATCATTATCCAGGAAAAGATGGGGGCGAGACAGGAATTCATCAACGCCATTCCCGAGGCATCGGGTCAGCTCCTGACGATACTGACGCTGATCATCGGGGGGTTGCAGATTATAAAGGGAAATATGACCGCAGGTATGCTCATAGGCTATACCGGCCTGCAGGGCTCCTTCGTTGCTCCGGTCAATGCGCTTTCCGGTTTTATGCAGCGGATTCAGACCGCAAAGGCCGATATGGGCCGTGTGGATGACATCCTTAAGTATAAGGAGGATGAAAGATATCAGGAAACGGAGTTTTCGGATATAAGGGGTAAGCTTGACGGGAAGGTAGAGCTGGATAACATCTCTTTCGGCTACAACATTTTAGAGGACCCCCTTGTGACGGATTTTTCCTTCACTCTTCCCGCGGGAAGCTCCATCGCTTTCGTCGGAGCTTCCGGAAGCGGCAAGTCCACGGTTTCCAAGATATGTTCCGGGCTGTACGCACCCTGGAGCGGAGAGGTGAGGATGGACGGGATACCGGTTAAAAAACTGATGCCGGAAGTCCTATCCTCCAGTGTGGCTACGGTCAGCCAGAGCATCACGCTTTTTTCCGGCACTGTCAGGGAAAACCTGACCATGTGGAATAAATACATAGATGATGAGGATATGATAAGGGCTGCCAAGGACGCCTGCATACACGAGGTGATCAACAGCAAGCCGGGAGCGTATGATTTTATGTTAACCGAAGAAGGCTCAAACCTTTCCGGCGGACAGCGCCAGAGGCTGGAGATCGCAAGGGCTCTGGTACAGAATCCGTCTGTGCTGGTCATGGATGAAGCCACCAGCGCCCTGGACCCCATTGTTGAGAAGAAGATCATAGATAACATCAAAAAGAGAGGCTGTACCTGCATAATAGTGGCGCACAGGCTTTCGGCCATACGGGACTGCGACGAGATTATCGTCATGGAGCATGGTAAGATCGTACAGCGGGGAACGCATGAAGAGCTGGCAAAGGCGGAGGGGCATTATCAAAGATTAATACAGAACATTTAAAGCCTTCCCCTCTGGGGAAGGTGCCCCGAAGGGGCGGATGAGGTCTCGCCAGGAAATAAAAATATGGAACACATATTGATCAAAGGGGGAGAAGTCCTGTATACGGACAGCATAAATACGGTTTATGAGGTACTTTCGGGGGAGGTACTTGTATTTCTTGTACCCATTAAGGATGGCGGGAGCGGAAGGCGGCTCCTGCTCGGCAGCTTTAAAGAAGGAGAGAAGTTCCCGGGCTTTGCGCACAGCACCGAGGTTTACGGCAGCTGGAAGACCCTCCTTACGGCCTTAGACCGTTCGGAGCTTAAAATCGATACGGACGGGGCAACCGAGGAGCTCCTGTTTATCTTTGCGGAACGCACCCGTCTTCCGATGATAAAACGTAAGCGGTTTGAGCCGCTTAAAGAAACAGGGCTAAGGGATGAAGTAAAGGAGCTCTTCGAGGAGTCCGTCATCGAGAAATATAACCGGGACGAGGTAAAACAGGACGGTTATATCTATGCCAGCATCAGGGAGAGGGACTATACAAAGGAACGGACCCTGCGGACGATCTTAAACGCCTTCGGGAAAGGCGGCAGAAGGAGCACAAGGATACAGGAGAGCGGGAACAGTCTTTACGATGCGGTGGCTGTTCTCTGCCAGGCGGAAAACTTCGAGATCGCTCCTGTTGAGAGGATAGAAGAGAGCGCCGGGCACAGATTTGATATTAACGACATCGCCAGAGTGTCCCATTTCGTGGTCAGGGAAGTGGTGCTGGAAGGGAAATGGTTCAAAAAGGACTGCGGCACATACCTTGCGTTCCTGGGAGAGAAGAAAAGCCCCGTAGCGATCATTCCGAAGGGACCGTACCGGTATATGATGTACGACCCGAAGACCGGTGTATATTCAAAGCTTACGAAGGAGATCGCCGGAGAACTGTTTCCAAATGCATATATGCTCTACCGTCCTTTCCCCGATAAAGCTATCGGAATAAAGGACCTCATTGCCTTTGGGATGAAAAAGGTATATATCTCCGATCTGGTGCGCTTCGGGGTCATGGCTTTTCTCGGGGTTCTCATCGGGCTGATGATACCCTATATCAATCAGCAGGCATACGACAGGTTCATCCCCATGGGGTATGAATCAGGCCTCATTTCACTGGGAATCCTGCTTCTCGCCTGCGGTCTCGGCAACATTTCCTTTACCATCGTGAAGAACCTGGCACTCTTCAGGTCCATGAACACGATGGAATATGCCGTGCAGTCCGCTGTGTTCGACAGGCTCTTTAATCTGCCGGAAAGTTTTTACCGGGATTATGACGCTGCGGGCCTGGGGATCAGGGCCATGCAGATCACGAGTGTGTTTACGGCTCTGGGGAGCGGCGCGGTCACGGCTGTACTGTCCGTCATCTTTTCCGTTATGTATCTTTTCCAGATGTTCAGGTACTCGAAGGATATGTCGATTGCGGCTATCATAATGCTCCTTATTGTGATTGTTATAATAACGGCCATCGGATTACACCAGATAAAATATGAAAAGGAGCTGCTTAAACTGGACGCTGTGTCACAGTCACAGATGTTTGAGACCATAAAAGGAATCTCGAAGCTTCGAATGGCCGGAGCGGAAGAGAGAGCCCTGCAGCGTTATATCGAAAAGCTCGTAGATTCCCAGCAGCTTAATGAAACGAAAGAAAACCTTACCCATATCACGTCTGCCTTTATAGCGGGAGTTCAGATACTGTTTTCCCTTGTATTCTACTTCATGATGATACGAAAGGACATCGGTCTTTCCATCGGTGAGTTTTCCGCCTTCATTGCCGCCTTCGGCGCATTCTCGTCGGCGATGTTTACCCTGGCCCAGGATTTCCTGAACGTAAATTACATAAAGCCTGCTTTAGAAGAAGCAAAGCCGATCCTTGAGACTCTGCCGGAAAATTCCGATGATGCGGGAATGCCCGAGGATATAGAGGGGGAGATAGAAATAAGTTCTGTGACCTTCGGTTACGACAGGGAGCAGGAACCGGTATTAAAGGACTTCAGCCTGCATGTTGAGCCAGGGGAATATATAGGGATCGTCGGCTCTTCGGGCTGCGGAAAATCAACGCTTTTAAAGCTCATGCTGGGCTTCGAGAAGCCCCAGATCGGAAAGATCTACTATGACAATCAGGATATAGACGGCCTGGATAAGAGAGAGCTTCGCAAGAAGTTCGGGGTCGTGCTCCAGGACGGGGGACTGATCCCGGGAAGTATTTATGAGAATATCACGATCACCGCTCCGGGAGTGAAGATGGAAAGGGTTAAGGAGACAGTGCATGACGTGGGGCTTGCGGATGATATCAGGGACATGCCCATGGGGCTCCACACAGTGGTCTCGGAAGAGGCCGGCACGATCTCGGGAGGGCAGAGGCAGAGGATCCTCATCGCCCGGGCCATCGTCGGGAAGCCGAAGGTGATCTTTTTAGACGAGGCAACGAGCGCGCTGGACAATACTACGCAGTCACAGGTCGTTGATACCCTTGAAAAACTTAACGCCACAAAGGTCGTCATAGCCCATCGGCTGTCCACTGTGATGAACTGCGACCGGATTATCGTGATGGATCAGGGACGGATCAAAGAATCCGGTAACTATAAAGAGCTTATGGAGCAGAAAGGATTGTTCTATGAACTTGCGATCAGACAGATTTCATAGTGCCCGGCTACCCTTCGAGGAGTTTTACGAAGCATACTATGACAGAGTCTTTAACTTTGTGTATATGCGGCTTCTGCACAGGGAGGACGCGGAGGATGTAACGGAAGATACGTTTATGAAGGCCATGGCGGCCTATTACAGGAATGATACCTCGAAGGCTTCCGATCTTACCTGGCTCTGTACTATTGCCCGAAACTGCATGACGGACCACATCAGAAAATCGCGTAAGCATAAGATCATCTCCTTTGACGGAACCTGGGATATCGGAGAAGAGGATCGGGAGCTGGAGAGGCTTACGGATGATACCCAAAGGCGGGTATACCGGATCTTTAAAGAGCTTACTCCGGAGGAAAGAGAGCTCTTATCCATGAGATATCAGATGGATATGGAGTATTCGGAAATAGGAAAGGCGCTGGGGATAGAGCCGAAGACGGCGGCGAAGCGTGTCGAGCGGCTTTTAAAAAAGTGCAGGGAATTCACTTAAAGCCTTCCCCTCTGGGGAAGGGGGACCGCGAAGCGGTGGATGAGGAAAAAGGAGAAAACGAAAAATGACAGTCACAAAACAGCAGGACGGAAATAAGCTCACGGTATACATCGAAGGAAAGCTGGATGCGGTGACGTCGCCGCAGTTCGAGGAAGAGCTGGGGGATCTTAAGGGAGTAGAGGAGCTGGTATTTGATCTAAAGGATCTCATCTATACGTCTTCCGCGGGCTTAAGGGTGCTCTTAAACGCGCAGAAGATCATGGATGATCAGGGAGATATGGTGATAAAAAACGCCAATGAGGATGTCATGGATATCTTCAGGGAAACAGGCTTTGACAAGATACTTGATATCGAGGATTGAGAGTCAGAAGTCACTGAGAACCGTCCCCGATGACTTCAAACAGGACGAACTACTGTGAAGAAAAAGCATCTTTCCCGAATCGTATCAGGACGCACACTTACGACCATCATCGTGGTATTTGCAGCGATGGTGGCCGTTACTGTCATGCTTGTTTATTCCTATGCCGAAAGAAAGGCTGAAGGTTTCGTCCGCTTCTGCCTGGAGGATATGCGGGAGGATATCCATGACAGAGTGATGGAAGGGTATAAGAGGGATGTTTTGCTGACGGCGGCAGACTATGACAGGATGATCTCCGAGCTTGGACTGGAATATCTGAAGAAGGATATTTACAGAGCTCCCGATATGGACAATGTCCATGAAGCTAATGTGATAGATCCGGACGGGATCGTGACAGCTTCCTCTGTGGAAAAGAACATCGGCTATGATATGCGTTCCGGGGAGCAGTCAGCGGAATTCCTGAAGATCCTTAACGGGGAAACGGATGTGATCGTACAGGAGCTTAAGCCCAGTTCCCTGGACGGGACCCTGATGCTGTATAGCGGTGCTTTGATGCCGGAGTATGGAGGCATCTTCCAGTACGGATATGATCAGAAGAGATATTTGGAACTGATAGATCTTTACTATGAAACCCAGATAAAGAATGAC
>JAILBQ010000072.1 GCA_024680815.1 Lachnospiraceae bacterium
GGAGCCTGCGCCTGAGCCGGAACCTGTGGCAGAGCCGGAGCCTGTAGATCCGAATAAGCAGTTATCCGCTGACGAGATAGCTGCGATGTTTGCGGCGGCTGAAGGGCCGGCAGAAGAACCTGCGCCCGAACCTGCGCCCGAACCGGAGCCTGCGCCTGCGCCGGAGCCTGTGCCTGAACCGGAGCCTGCGCCTGAGCCGGAGCCTGCGCCTGAGCCGGCTCCCGTAAGCGATGATCCAAATAAGCAATTATCACCTGACGAGATAGCGGCGATGTTCGCGGCAGCTGAAGCGCCGGCGGAAGAACCTGCGCCCGAGCCTGAGCCTGCGCCTGAACCGGAGCCTGCGCCTGAACCGGAACCTGTGGCAGAGCCGGAGCCTGTAGATCCGAATAAGCAGTTATCCGCTGACGAGATAGCGGCGATGTTTGCGGCAGCGGAAGGGCCGGCAGAAGAACCTGCGCCCGAACCTGCGCCTGAACCCGAGCCTGTGGCAGAGCCTGAGCCGGCACCCGTCAGTGACGATCCAAATAAGCAGCTTTCCGCTGACGAGATAGCGGCGATGTTTGCGGCGGCAGAAGGGCCGGCGGAAGAACCTGCGCCTGAGCCCGGACCGGAGCCTGCGCCTGAGCCGGAGCCTGCGCCTGAGCCCGAACCAGAACCGGAGTCTGCCCCCGAGCCTGAGGCAGAACCCGAACCCGAGCCTATTGATGAAAACATGAGTCAAACCGTGGCGGGAGACACTATCTCGGAAGACGATCTCTCCATGGCCGAAATTGACGAGCTTTTGAACCTCGGTCAGGGAGCAGACGAGGAGGCGGTTTCCGCCCTGACAGGAGCATCTGCATCGGGAGACGAAGAGGACGGCCTTGCGGATCTGCTTTCCGCCGCAAGCGAAGAAGGCGACGAAGATGTTACTAACCTTCTGGCAAGCATGCAGGATGACGCGGAGCTTTCTGAAATAGGGGATCTGCTGAAGGCCAACGACGGCAACGAAATCGTTGACGAGGGATTGATGGATCTCTTAAACAGTGCCGGCGATAACGAGGACGAAGAAGGCGGTCCGGAGGGGAGTGCGCTTCCGTCCGAAGGAGAAGGACCGGGAGAGGAAGCGGAGGAAGCAGAGGAGAAGCCGAAGAAAAAAGGGAAAAAGCCCAAAAAGAAGAAGGAAAAAGAAAAAGATGAAGACGGGAAGCCCAAAAAGGGATTCCTGGCGAAGCTGATAGCGCTTTTCTTTGATGAAGCCGAGGATGAGGAAGGGGAGATCACCTCTCTCTCCGATGCTACTCTGGTGGCCAACCCCAGTGAACAGACTCTGGAAAACAACGCGGTTATCAAGGAAGCGGAAGCGGATAACGGCAAGAAAAAGAAAGAAAAAAAGCCGAAAAAGTCCAAGCCTCCGAAGCCGAAAAAGCCGCCTAAGCCTAAGAAACCGAAGAAAGAAAAGCCGAAGGACAACACACCTCCGGAAAAGAAACTGCCTAAGAAAAAGGTCTTTGCCGTAACTCTGTTCTTCGGATCCCTGGCACTTATGATAGGCTTCTGCCTTGTGGTTTTCCCGAAGGCAAGCTCCGTAAAAATCAGTACCGATGCCTATATGGAAGGTGATTACGGAAATGCCTATGAAACCCTGGCCGGGCTTAAGGGACTGGACGAGGAAAGCCAGATGATTTATGACAATTCGGCTCTCGTCATGCAGCTTCAGAGAAAATATGATAACTATGAGGAGTATATGCGAAGACCCGATCCTCTGGAGGCGCTGGACTGCCTTGTTCAGGGAGCGGGACTCTACCATGAGCTTCGCCCGCTTGCCGAACAGCGCGGGGTTGAATATGCTTTTGATGAGATATACGGCCAGATTATCGGAGCACTGAGCCGCAGCTTTAATGTGGACGAGGCTCAGACAAACGATCTTCTGGGAATAGAGGAAAAGATTCCGTACACCATTGCTCTTATGGATATTGTTGATCCGGGATGGAGGGAAAGGATTCGCGAGCGTCTTACCGCGGAGCCGGAGAAGTACGGACTTGTGCCCCAGTCGGAGATGGAGGAGAAGGTTTCCGCTCCGGTCTCCGAGCTGAAATCCGACAACATGACCGCAGATGATGCGATGACGGCAATGGAGAGCTCCGGAGAGGGAGAAACCTCATCTCCGGAGGATCAGCAGGAGGGAGAGGATTTACCGGAGGAAGGCAGCGAAACACCGGAAGAGCCTCCCGAGAATATGGGTGAGCCCGGAAATGACGTAAGCGCGCCTTCGGAGACCGGAGACCTCCTCTATGAATTCAATGTCCACAAAAACAGTGACGGGACTTATTCGAATTAATATAGTGTCTCCGGGCACCCACAGTGAGGATCGTTGAGAATCAGGAGCATGGATGATTGCAATTATTGATTATGACGCCGGAAATATAAAGAGCGTTGAAAAGGCCCTTAAGTATCTCGGTGCCGACCCGGTTCTGACCCGTGATCCGGAGGTGATAGCGGAAGCGGAGCGCGTGATCCTGCCCGGTGTGGGGGCTTTTGGAGATGCGATGGAGAGGCTCGGATACTTTGAGCTTACGGAGCCGGTAAAAAAAGCCGCCGGGAGCGGGAAACCGTTTCTCGGCATCTGCCTGGGGCTCCAGCTTCTGTTTGAGGAAAGTGATGAAGCGCCCGGAGTTAAGGGACTTTCACTGCTTAGAGGAAGAGTGAAAAAGCTTCCCGGAGGAGAGGGGCTAAAGGTGCCTGATATCGGTTGGAATTCCCTTAAGCTTCCCCGGAAAAGCCGGCTTTTTACCGAAGAGGATGAAGGAGCCTTTGTCTATTTTGTCCATTCCTATTATCTTGAGGCAGCTGACAGAGGGATAGTAACCTCACAAATTGATTACGGAGTGGCGGTCGACGCCTCGGTGGAGAGCGGAAACGTGTTTGCGGTGCAGTTTCATCCGGAAAAAAGCTCGGATACGGGTCTTGGGATTCTGCAGCGCTTTCTGAGGGTTTAGTCATGGTAACCAAGCGTATAATTCCCTGTCTGGATGTTCATAACGGAAGGGTGGTCAAGGGAATCAATTTTGTTAATTTAAGGGATGCCGGGGATCCCGTGGAAATTGCCAGGGTCTACGACCGGGAAGGCGCCGATGAGCTTGTGTTTCTGGATATTACCGCTTCCTCGGACAGACGGCGCACGGTGGTGGATATGGTACGTGCCGTGGCTGAGCAGGTTTTCATCCCCTTTACGGTGGGGGGCGGGATCAGAAGTACCGAGGACTTTAAGGAGATATTAAGAGAGGGCGCCGACAAGATATCGGTCAATTCCGCTGCCATAGACCGCCCGGAGCTTATAAACGAAGCTGCCGATAAATTCGGGAGCCAGTGTGTGGTGCTGGCCATTGATGCCAGGCGCAGGGAAGACGGATCAGGGTGGAACGTTTTTAAAAACGGCGGAAGGATTGATATGGGAATTGATGCCGTTTCCTGGGCCGTCGAAGGTGTTAAGCGGGGCGCGGGAGAGATTCTGCTTACCAGCATGGATGCCGACGGGACGAAGGAAGGGTATGATATAGCCCTTACAAGGGCAATTGCGGATAATGTCGGGGTTCCGGTTATCGCTTCCGGCGGAGCGGGAACAAGAGAGCATTTTCTGGAGGCCTTTCGTGACGGACACGCCGAAGCGGCTCTGGCGGCTTCGCTTTTTCATTATCATGAGCTGTCGATAGGCGAGGTCAAGTCCTATCTTAAGGAACGGGGTGTCAGCATTCGATGAGCGCGATAAGCAACGACTGGCTTCCCGCACTGGAGGCGGAGTTTAAAAAGCCTTATTATGCGGAGCTCTACCGGTTTATTAAGAAAGAATATTCATCACAGGTGGTTTATCCGCCTTCGGGAGATATATTCAACGCCTTCCATTTTACTCCCCTTTCAGAGGTTCGGGTGGTGATCCTGGGTCAGGATCCCTACCATAATGAACATCAGGCCCACGGCCTGTGCTTTTCGGTTCAGACAGATGTCAGAGGAAAAGACATTCCGCCCTCCCTTGTTAATATTTATAAGGAGCTTAAGGACGATCTGGGCTGCAGTATTCCCAACAACGGTTATCTGGAAAAATGGGCCAGACAGGGTGTGCTTTTGTTAAATACCGTACTGACGGTAAGAGCCCATCAGCCCATGTCCCACAGGGGAAAAGGCTGGGAGGAATTTACCGACGAGGTGATACGGATTCTGAACAGGCAGGAGAAGCCCATTGTTTTTCTGCTCTGGGGACGGCCCGCCGGAGAAAAGGCTGCGATGCTGGATAATCCCGCTCATCTGGTTTTAACGGCTCCGCATCCGAGTCCGCTATCGGCAAACCGGGGATTTTTCGGCTGCCGTCATTTTTCAAAATGCAATGAATTCCTTCAGGCACATGGGGAGAAGCCGATTGACTGGCAGATAGAAGATCTGCCCGGTTGACATAAAAATTTTAAGAGGAGAGGAAAATATTATGGAAAAGAAAGCGTTTTTAAGCAGAGAGAAGGCAGAGGAGATTGCGGCAAAGTTTCCCACCCCCTTTCATATTTATGATGAAGAGGGAATAAGGAAAAACGCTGAGAGGGTGAAGGAAGCCTTTTCCTGGAACAGGGGTTTTAAGGAATATTTCGCGGTTAAGGCCACACCCAATCCTTTTATATTAAAGCTCCTTAAGGAATGCGGCTGTGGCGTGGACTGCTCCTCCATGGCGGAGCTGATGATGTCCCGGGGAAGCGGTTTTTCCGGGGAGGAAATCATGTTTTCCTCCAATGACACTCCCGCGGAGGAGTTTGCCTATGCCCGTAAGCTGGGGGCGTTTATCAATTTTGATGATCTGACGCTTATCGATTACTATGAAAAGCAGGTCGGGGATTTTCCGGAAACCATGTGCTGCCGTTTTAATCCCGGAGGACATTTCAGGATCGCAAATAAGATCATGGATAATCCCGGCGACGCGAAGTACGGGTTTACAAAGGAACAGCTTTTTGAAGGCTTCCGGATTTTAAAGGACAGGGGCGTAAAGCATTTCGGACTGCACGCGTTTTTAGCCAGCAATACTGTTTCCAATGATTATTATCCGCTGCTTTCGGGACAGCTTTTCGCTCTGGCCCGCGAGCTGAAGGAGGAGCTTGGGGTACATATCCGCTTTGTGAATCTCTCCGGGGGAATCGGTGTTCCTTACAAACCGGAGGATGAGGAAAACGATATCTTCCGTATAGCAGAGGGTGTGAAGGAGCAGTATGACGCCATATTAAAGAGCACGGGCATGGATGATGTGGAGATATATACGGAAATGGGTCGATTTATGCTGGCTCCTTACGGAGCACTCATTACCCGTGCAATTCACGAAAAGCATATTTACAAGGAATATATCGGAGTGGACGCCTGCGCCGCCGATCTTATGCGGCCGGCCATGTACAGTGCATACCATCATATAACGGTGCTGGGTAAGGAAAACAATTCCGCTGACAATATCTACGACGTGACCGGGTCGCTGTGCGAAAACAATGATAAGTTCGCGATTGACAGGAAGCTGCCGAAGATCGAAACCGGGGATCTGCTTTTTATTCACGATACCGGGGCCCACGGCTATTCAATGGGCTATAATTATAACGGGCGCTTGAGAAGCGCCGAAGTGCTCCTTCACCCTGACGGCTCCTTTGAGCTTATCCGCCGCGCGGAGAACATGCATGACTATTTTGCCACATTTGACTGCTTCGATGTGTTGAAGGATATGGAGTATGTTCAGGAGTAAGGGATAATGGAGAGAGAAAATCTTTTTGAAAAGCTTAAGGCAAATTCTTATCCGGGGCGGGGAATCGTTCTCGGAAGGAGCGGGGACGGGGAAAAGGCGGTAATTGCATATTTTATTATGGGGAGAAGCTCAAACAGCCGGAACCGGATTTTTGCCGAAGAGGGGACGGGATTAAGGACTGAGGCTTTCGATGCCTCGAAGCTGGAGGATCCTTCCCTTATCATCTATGCTCCGGTGCGCGTCCTCGGAAACCGGACAATCGTGACAAACGGAGATCAGACCGATACGGTTTATGAAAGCCTGCAAAGGGGCGGGAGCTTTGAGGAAGCCCTGCGCACGAGAGAGTTTGAACCGGATGCACCGAATTATACCCCGAGGATCTCCGGTCTGGTTACTGCCGGAAAGGGGGCATGCTCCTACACTCTTTCCATATTAAAAAGCAATTACGGCGATCCCGGACAGTGCTTAAGGTTTTTTTATGAATATGAGGCGCCGGCAGCGGGCGAAGGACATTTTATCCATACCTATATGGGAGACGGAAATCCTCTTCCGGGGTTCGAGGGAGAGCCGGAGAGGGTGGCGCTTGAAGGCGGGATTGACGATTTTTCGCAAAAGCTCTGGGAAGTCCTTAATCCGGAAAACAGGGTATCGCTCTTTGTGCGCTACATCCCTCTTTCCGATCCGGAAGCGTTTGAAACAAGAATAATAAACCGTCATACCGGAAAAGCCTGAGAAGGCGGAACAGCATCTCCGGGATAACAGCCGGAGCGGAGCCGGAAAATAACGGCAGAAAGGAAAAAGCATGCAGGAGCTGCAATTAAAATACGGGTGTAATCCCAATCAGAAGCCGGCCAGAGTTTTCATGAAGAGTGGCGGAGAGCTTCCTCTCACGGTTCTTAACGGAACGCCGGGCTATATCAATCTGCTTGATGCCCTTAACGGCTGGCAGCTTGTCAGAGAGCTTAAAATGGCTGTGAAGCTCCCGGCGGCTGCGTCCTTCAAGCATGTATCCCCGGCCGGAGCGGCGGTGGGGCTGCCTTTAAGCGAGCTGGAGAGGAAAACAAATCATGTGGCCGAAACAGAGGTTTTAAGCCCTCTGGCTTCAGCCTACGCAAGAGCCAGGGGAGCAGACAGGATGTCTTCCTTCGGAGATTTTATCGCTCTTTCCGATGTCTGCGATCTTTCCACTGCCAGGATAATACGGCCGGAGGTTTCGGACGGAATAATCGCACCCGGATATGAGCCAGAGGCCCTGGAGCTTCTGAAAGAAAAGAAACGCGGAAACTATGCTATTCTCCGGATTGATGAAAACTACAAGCCGGAAAAGACGGAAACCAAAGATGTTTTCGGCATAACCTTTGAACAGGGCCGGAATGACAGTGCAATTACAAAAGTGCTTCTTGAAAATGTAGTTACAAGAAACCAGACCATTCCGGACCGGGCCGCCATTGATCTTCTTATTGCGCTTATTACTTTAAAATATACCCAGTCCAATTCGGTGGCCTATGCCAAAGACGGGGCTGCCATCGGAATAGGAGCGGGACAGCAGTCGAGAATTCACTGCACCCGTCTGGCGGGAGACAAGGCGGATAAATGGTATCTCCGGCAGTCTCCGCAGGTTCTGGAGCTCCCCTTCAGGGAGGATATTAAACGCGCGGACAGGGATAACGCCATTGACCTTTATACCGGGCCGGAATATATGGATGTTCTTTCCGACGGAAGCTGGGAAAATGTGTTTACGCGGAAGCCTGAGGTGTTTACCGAGGCGGAAAAGAAGGAGTGGCTTTCGGGAAACACCGGAGTATCCCTGGCTTCTGATGCGTTCTTCCCGTTTTCCGATAATATTGAGCGGGCATTCCGCAGCGGAGTGCGCTATGTCGCGCAGCCCGGCGGGTCTGTCAGGGACGATGACGTTATCGATGCCTGCAATGCCCACGATATAGCCATGTGTTTTACAGGACTCAGGCTTTTTCATCATTAGGAACCGGCCCCGCATTATCTGAACAGATGCCGGGGTTCCTTGCGGGGGATAATCTTTGAAAGATATTCCGTATAAGAAAAAAACCAAAATCCGCACCCAGATAAGGAACCTGATTCTCGGTGTTTCCGTGACAGCCCTTTTAATTACCTGTGCAATCGGTCTTTCATCTATGATCACGATCCGGAGTGAGGGCGAGAAAAAGATCACCGCTGATATTACAGAGGATCTCTTAAATACCCTTCGGGGGAAAACCATGCTGGCGGATTCGGAGCTGGAACGGTATGAGGGATATGTCAGGGCCTCTGCGGGAATGGCGGAGGATATTTATGCCTGTCCGGAGGAGTATAAACCAAAGCCTGTTTTGCCGCCCGATCCTGAAGCCGTCGGGAACCTTACCATGCAGCGCTACCTTAAAGACCCGGAGATTAATTATGAAGATGTACGGGAAGAGCTTGAGCTGCTGGGCAATCTGGAGGACTACTGGAGGCAGATCATGGAGATGGAGGAGAACATAACCGACATCTACATTGCCACGGAGAGCGGAGGGCAGCTTAGCTATAACAGAAACTCCAATATCGGAGCTGCGGAGGGAGAGTCCTATTTTGATTACGGTAATTCGGAATGGTACACACAGCCGAAAAACACCCATGATATATATTTTACGGGAGTGTATGAGGATTCCTATAACCGGGGGAAAAACATAAGCTGTTCGGCACCGGTATATTATAACGGAAACTTTGTCGCGGTGGTCAGCATAGACATACTGGTGGATGATTTAAATGAAATGCTCACCGGGTACAATAATAAAAAAGGCGAGACGCTTTTAATCGACCGCAGCGGGCATGTCATAGCCACAACTTCAAATAATCCGGTTTTTCAGAGCGGGGAAAGCATTTACAGCATGGATCACGAAATAAGCTCGGTGGCCGGACAGATCGTTTCCGCCCAGGAGGGCATCGCGGTTTCGGAAAAGGGAGATTTTTACGCACATTCCAGAATTCCCACTACAAACTGGTATTTCTGCATTGTTGTTCCGAGAGATAAGATATATGCTTCACTAAGGGTGGTTGACCACAGAATAAAGTCTGCGATAAGCGGTTTTTTTATCGCCTTTGTCGTGATGGTTGCGGCCGTGATTCTGCTTGCCAGGTTCTTCTCCGCCTCGCTGACAAGGCCGATCGACAGACTGAAGGAGGATGTGCGGATAATAAGCTCGGGTAATCTGGACTGGAGGGCAAAGGCGGAAAGCAGAAACGAAATCGGGGATCTGGCGGAGTCCTTTAACGGCATGGCAGTCTCCCTTAAACAATATATAGAAGATCTGACAAGGATGACTGCGGAAAGGGAGCGTATAGGTGCCGAGCTTTCTATCGCGGCGAAAATTCAGGCGGACATGCTGCCGGGCACCCTTCCGCCTTTTCCCGAGCGAAACGAGCTGGATCTTTACGCCACCATGGATCCCGCCAAAGAGGTGGGAGGAGATTTCTATGATTTCTTCCTGACGGATGAGAACCATCTGGCTCTTGTCATGGCTGACGTTTCGGGGAAGGGAGTGCCGGCCGCTCTGTTTATGGTTATTGCCAAAACCCTGATTATGATGCGTGCCCCGATGGGAGGTCTTCCTTCGGATATTCTTGCGGATGTGAATGAACAGCTTTGCGCCCGGAATGACGAGACCCTTTTTGTGACCGTGTGGCTCGGAATTCTGGATATCACGACGGGAGCGCTTGTCTCCGCTAACGCCGGTCATGAATATCCTGTGGTTATGACCAGAAAAGGAGATATAAAGCTTATAATGGAGAAGCATTCGCCGCCTCTTGCCGCCATGGAGGGGCTTTCCTTGCAGGATACGCAGACGGTTCTGAAAAGCGGCGACAAGCTCTTTTTATATACGGACGGGGTTACGGAGGCCACAGACAGTGAAGAGCGGCTTTTCGGCGAAAAACGCCTCCTTGAGGCCCTTAACTGTAATAAGGAAAAAGCGCCGGAGGCGCTGTTAAAGGGGGTCAGAAAAAAGATAGATGAATTTGTGGGGGATGCTCCGCAGTTTGATGATATAACGATGCTGTGCATGATTTTTACGGGGAAATAGATGATTTCGGATTGTCACCGGCCACCACCTGAAGCGGAGGCCGGTGATTTTTTTTTTTTTTTTTTGAAAAAATTGACAAAACCTATTGACATAGTAGGTAAATAGTGTTAAAGTGTTCAAAACCGAAGGTACAGGGTGCTCAAAACCGAAAGAACCGAGGAGGAGGTAATATTATGAGTCAGTACAAATTTGAAACCTTACAGCTTCATGTGGGACAGGAACAGGCAGACCCGGTTACGGATGCCCGCGCGGTTCCGATTTACCAGACAACCTCTTACGTCTTCCATAACAGTAAGCATGCAGCCGACCGCTTCGGTCTGGCGGACGCGGGAAATATTTACGGAAGACTTACAAACACGACCCAGGACGTGCTGGAGAAAAGACTTGCGGCCCTGGAGGGCGGGAGCGCGGCTCTGGCGGTTGCTTCCGGCGCGGCAGCCATCAGCTATACCATAGAAGCCCTGGCAGCAAACGGAGGGCATGTTGTTTCCCAGAAGACAATTTACGGCGGAACCTTTAACCTTCTTTCTCATACGCTGCCGCAATACGGGATCAAAACCACTTTTGTGGATATTCATAATCTGAAGGAGGTTGAGGAGGCCATTACGGAGGACACCAGAACGATTTTCCTGGAAACCCTCGGGAATCCGAACAGTGACATTCCGGATATCGAAGGTGTTTCCGAAATTGCCCATAAACACGGAATTCCGGTTGTGATAGACAACACCTTCGGAACACCGTACTTAATCCGTCCTTTCGAGCATGGCGCAGATATTGTTATTCATTCCGCGACAAAATTCATCGGCGGGCACGGGACAACCCTCGGAGGCATCGTTGTTGAGTCCGGAAAATTCGACTGGAAGGCAGGCGGGAAATTCCCTAATATTGCCGAGCCGAATCCGAGCTACCACGGAATATCCTTCTATGATGCTGTAGGGCCGGCGGCTTTCGTGACCTATATCCGCGCGATTCTTCTTCGCGACACCGGTGCGGCCATTTCGCCTTTCAATGCCTTCCTGCTTTTACAGGGGGTGGAAACTCTTTCCTTAAGACTTGAAAGACATGCCGAAAATACGGCGAAGGTGGTGGAGTTTTTAAGCAGACATCCGAAGGTGGAGAAGGTGAATCATCCCTCGCTTCCGGAGCATCCCGATCATAAGCTCTATGAGAGGTATTTCCCGAAGGGCGGCGGCTCGATCTTTACCTTTGATATAAAGGGCGGACAGGAGGAGGCCTGGAAATTCATTGATAATCTTGAAATTTTCTCCCTCCTTGCCAATGTGGCGGACGTTAAGAGCCTTGTTATTCATCCTGCGTCCACAACCCATTCGCAGCTTTCAACCGAAGAGCTTCTGGATCAGGGAATCAAACCGAATACAATCCGGCTTTCCATCGGAACGGAGCATATAGACGATATTATCGGCGACCTTGAAAAAGGGTTTGCGGCTATATGATGATACAAACGCCAAAAGGCAGGCTGTAATTTTATAAAAATAAAAAGTATAATAAAAAATAAGGAGGATTGGTCATGGCTAACATTTACAAAGGAACTCTGGGACTTGTGGGAAAAACACCCCTTGTTGAGGTGGTTAATATCGAGAAGGAGCTTTCGCTTGATGCTACGGTTCTTGTGAAGCTGGAATATTTCAATCCGGCGGGAAGCGTTAAGGACCGTATCGCCAAGGCGATGATCGAGGACGCGGAGGAGAAGGGACTTTTGAAGGAGGGTTCGGTCATTATCGAACCCACCAGCGGAAATACCGGAATCGGCCTTGCTTCCATCGCCGCGTCCAAGGGCTATCGGATTATTCTTACGATGCCGGAAACCATGAGCGTGGAGCGCAGAAGCATTCTTAAAAACTACGGCGCCGAGATAGTGCTGACCGAAGGGGCAAAGGGAATGAAGGGAGCCATAGCGAAGGCCGAGGAGCTCTCGAAGGAGATTCCCGAGAGCTTCATTCCGGGACAGTTTGTCAATCCCGCCAACCCTGCGATTCACAGATCTACAACCGGGCCTGAAATCTGGGAAGACACTGACGGCAAGGTGGATATTTTCATTGCAGGAGTCGGCACCGGCGGCACAGTTACCGGTGTGGGCGAATATCTGAAGGAGCAGAAGAGCGACGTTAAGATCGTGGCCCTTGAACCCGAGGATTCTCCGGTGCTTTCCGAGGGGAGAGCGGGAGCTCACAAGATTCAGGGAATCGGAGCGGGCTTTGTGCCTGACGTGCTTAATACGAAGATTTACGATGAGGTCTTCAGGGCTTCGAACAAGGATGCCTTTGAAACCGCAAAGCTTCTCGCAAGAAAAGAAGGCATTTCCGTGGGTATTTCCTCCGGGGCCGCTCTTTTCGGAGCACTTGAGTACGCAAAGAAGCCGGAAAACAAGGGAAAGGTCATCGTGGCCCTGCTTCCGGACAGCGGAGACAGGTACTATTCAACCGCGTTGTTTACGGAGTAACAGGTATTCAATGAGTTAACACAGGGGGATATAATATACGGCCCGGGGGCGGAATGCTTCCGGGCCGTATGCTGTTTTGAGCAAAAGCTCTTGCAACAATTGAAATTATCACGTATAAAGAGTATGGAAAACATACCGGTGAGAAACGCCCGGCGGGCGGTTTGTTCTGATCACCGGGTGCATCAGCATCCCGTAAAGGAAGCGGGACGCAGGAAGGGAGTACATGAATACAAAATTTGATTTTGACGAGCTTATTGACCGCCATACTCCGGGGGATATTAAATATCAGCCGGTATCCGGCAGGGAGGACGTCATTCCCATGTGGATTGCCGACATGGATTTCAGGGCACCCGCAGAAGTGCTTAAGGCCCTGAGAGAAACTGCGGAGCATGGTGTTTTCGGTTATAACGAGACTGATGAGGTTTACGACGAAGCTCTTACCTCCTGGTATTTAAAAAGACAGGGCTGGGAAATAAATCCGGAGCATATTCTGAAAATGCCTGGGGTGATGTTTGCCATAGCCCAGGCCATCCGCGCTCTGACACAGCCCGGGGACGCCATCCTTATCTGCCAGCCCGTTTACCACCCCTTCGAAAGAATAGTGCGTGACAATGACAGAACCCTCGTGGTGTCTGAACTCGTGCTTTCGGGCGGAAGGTATGAGGTGGATTTCGAGGATGTCGAAAAAAGAATTGCAGACTCTGGCGTGAAGATGCTGCTGTTCTGCTCTCCGCATAATCCCGTGGGCCGTGTATGGGACAGGGAGGAGCTTTTAAAAATCGCTGAAATATGCTTAAAACACGATGTGTGGCTGGTTTCCGACGAGATTCATTCCGATTTTATTTATCCCGGAAAAGCCCATATTCCGATGGCCTCTCTTTCGGAGGAGATTGCCGAAAGGTGCATAACCGCTCTGGCTCCTTCCAAAACCTTTAATATTGCGGGTTTGCAGGCTGCGAATATTGTGATAAAAAACACTTCGGCCCGAAAGAAAATTTACTGCGCCTATCTTGCCACCGGCTACAGCGAATTA
Source organism: Lachnospiraceae bacterium (assembly GCA_024680815.1). GTDB lineage: Bacteria > Bacillota > Clostridia > Lachnospirales > Lachnospiraceae > NK4A144. The sequence goes on from JAILBQ010000072.1 coordinate 13,308, forward strand.
AACAACATGGCCATTGCCGCGGCGCGGGCAGCCTATCTTTACGGAGAGGAATGGCTGGATGCCCTCCTTCCCTATCTGGCGGAAAATATCTCTTATGTCAGGGATTTCTCCGGGGAAACAAAAGGACGGATAAAGCTTATCGAACCGGAGGGCACCTACCTTTTATGGCTGGATTGCAGGGAACTGGGGCTTAAGGGACCGGAGCTTGAAGACTTTTTCCTGAAAAAAGCGGGAGTGAGGCTAAACAACGGAGCGATCTTCGGAAAAGGCGGAGAGGGTTTCATGAGAATGAATATAGCCACGCAGGGAAGTGTGGTCAGGAAAGCGTTAAACAGAATCGGGAAAGCACTTGAACGGTAATAATTGCATGGATAATAATAAAAACGGGGCGCTTATAGCCATGAGCGGCGGAGTTGACAGCTCCGTCGCGGCATATCTTATGAAAGCGGAGGGCTATCGCTGCATGGGTACAACGATGCGCCTCTACGAAAATAATGATGCCCTCTTCAGGGAAAATAACACCTGCTGTTCAAGGAGAGATTTCCACGACGCCTGTGAAGTGGCCCTGAAGCTGGGTATCCACTATGAGGTGCTGGATCTTACCAGGGATTTTAAGGAGTGCGTCATAGACAAATTTATCCGTACCTATGAAGAGGGAGGAGTACCCAATCCCTGTGTGGATTGCAACCGTTATATAAAATTCGGCCGGCTTTTTGATTTTGCGGACAGGAACGGTTTATGGTATGTCGTAACGGGACATTATGCCAGGATCGGCTTTGATCCCGATTCAGACAGATATTTTTTGAAAAAAGCGCGATATCTGGAAAAGGATCAGAGTTATGTTTTGTATATGCTGACCCAGAAGGAGCTTGCGCGGCTGAAGCTTCCGCTGGGAGAGCTTAAGAAGGAGGAAACCAGAAAAATCGCTGAGGAACAGGGCTTCTGCAACGCGGAAAAGCATGACAGCCAGGATATCTGCTTTGTTCCGGACGGAGACTATGCCGCGTTTATGGAAAAGGCTTCCGGAAAGAAGTATCCTGACGGGCAGATAAAGGATGAGTCGGGTAATGTTCTGGGTATTCATCACGGAGCCGTGCGCTATACCACCGGTCAGAGAAGGGGACTGGGAATTGCTTCCGAAAAGCGGCTGTATGTGACCGGAAAGGATATGGAGAGCAATACGGTGTACTTAGGTCCCGAGTCCGCGCTTTATTCCGACACGCTTTATGCTTCGGAGGTCAACTGGATTTCCGGAGAGGTGCCAAAGGAGCCCTTAAGGGTCAGGGCAAGGGTGCGGTACCGGCAGGAGGAAAAGCCTGCCACCGTATTTCCTGAGGGGCCGGACAGGCTGATGCTTAAATTTGACGAGCCGTTAAGAGCCATCACGGCGGGACAGGCGGCCGTGCTATACGACGCGGAGGACGGGGACACGGTTCTGGGAGGCGGCACCATAGCAGCAGACTTGAATTATAACGGATGAGTTTTTATAATGTAGTTAAAGTATTTTCCAGGGGGATGAAAGGCGGTTAAGGAAATGAAGAATGAATTTAAGGACGGGGCGCTCACCTTTTATCTGGAGGGGCGCATCGATTCAAACAATGTTTCCGAGGTGGAAACGGAGCTGGAGAATGAGATTTCCATCTATGACAATATTGATATCGCCTTTGACGCGGGGAGACTGGAATATGTTTCCAGCGCGGGGCTGCGGGCCTTTCTGAAGATTAAAAAGAAGCATAAGACCCAGATACGCATCACTAACGTTTCGGATGCGGTGTTTGACATTCTGGACGTTACCGGATTTACCGATATCTTCGAGGTGGAAAGAAAGATGAGGCAGATTTCCGTAAGAGGCTGCGAACGTATAAGTTCGGCTCTGAACGGAGAAATATTCCAGCTTTCCGAGGACGAGATGATCAAGGTTTACGGTGCGGACATTCCTCTTTCGGATGTCCGTAAGGAGAGGCAGTATGCCCAGACCGCCATGGCTTTCGGGGTTCCGACCCTTATTCCCTATGATGTGGTGAAGTGCGAACAGGGCTACGGAATTGTTTATGAAAAAGCGGAGATGACCTCTCTTGCCTATCTGATAAGCCACGAGCCCGACAGGCTTCCGGAATATGCCGCCCTTCTTGCGGGAACCCTTAAGGAGCTGCACGAAACGGAAATTCCGGCGGGCAAGCTTCCCGATATCAAGGAAAGATACCGGGGATGGATCAGCGAGATTGACGATCCTTCCGACAGCAAGGCCGCGGTGTTTTCAAATCTTATCGCGTCAATACCCGACAGCGATAAATATGTACACGGGGATATTAACTTAAACAGTGTCATGGTTAAGGGCGATGAGGTGCTGCTGTTAGATATGTCGGGAAGTGCCAGGGGCCATTCGCTTTTTGACCTGCAGGCGCTTTTCGCCTCCCTTGTTGCCATAGAAACTACCCAGGAAGGTTATTGCCGGAAGACTTTCGGACTCACAAAGGCCTCCTGCATAAATTTCTGGAATCAGTTTTTCGCATATTACATGAAGGACAGACAGCAGGAAATCAAATCGATGAACGAGCTGCTTTTAAAATACTTTATTCTGAAGGAAAGTGTTTTAAATAAAGTTGAGGCAAAGAACAAGACGAAAAGATAATGATTATTGAACTGAGGAGAAACAGATGAGAGGGAGTCTGCCGGGAAGCGGGGAAAACAGTGTGTCCGGAGGAGCTGCGGGCAGCATGATGCCGGGAAGTCCGACAGGGAGCGGATTTGGCGGCGAGTTTGAAGTGGATAATTCGGGGGAGATGGAGCTTTTGCTGGACAGATCCCATTCCTGTCCGGTCTGCGGGGCTGAGTTCACCACCAGGGTTCTCAGGGCCGGAAAAGCCGCCTCGAACGGTATGGACATGGATCTGCGTCCCAGATTTAAGAATATAGACGTGATAAAGTACTGGGTGCTCGAATGCCCGGTCTGCGGCTATGCCGATATGCAGAAGATTTTTTCACAGGTAAATAAAAAGGAACTTCCGCTGCTTAAGGAAAACAGGGCCGGCAGGAACTCTGAAGCAGTTCCCGAGGAAGGGATCCGCAGTTACGCCGAGGCTTTCAGAAAGTACAAGTCCGTTTTAAGATGTAATCTTATCCGTGGGGCAAAGAGCAGCAGGCGGGCGTATGCGGCGCTGTGTACGGCCTGGCTCCTGAGGGGCTGGCGCGAAAGCCTTGAAGAAGGCGGGAAAACCGTGGGAGAAAAGGATCCCATGAGTGAGAACGAGGAAAACAAGTTTTTATCCTATGCAGTCAAATTTTTCAAGGACGCGGAGCAGAAGGAGGATTTCCCCATAAGCGATATGGGTGAGGCAACCTACGATTATCTGATGGCGGCACTGTCCTATAAGCTGGACAATCCTGCCAACGCACAGCAATATGTGTTTCGCGCGCTTCAGAACAAAGAGATAAAGACCGGCCTCAGGGTTAAGGCCGAGGACCTCCGGGATCTTCTCCGTAAAGAAAAAAAACGGGTTTAAAATACTGCGTACCTGTGATAGAATATGCAGGTCTTTTTATTCTTTTGATTTTTAATTTTTCTTTTTTAATTTCCCCGCTTGACAGAATAACGGATTTGTTTTAGTATGTTTACGAACAGTTGTTCGATTTATTAAGTGAGGTTATTATGGATATTAACGAAAACAGACAGAAAGCACTGGAGGCAGCCTTGTCCCAGATTGAACGGGCCTACGGCAAGGGCGCGGTTATGAAGCTGGGTGACAGCGGCGCAAACATGAATGTGGAGACGGTTCCCACCGGCTCCTTAAGTCTCGATATCGCCCTGGGGCTCGGGGGAATTCCGAGAGGACGTATTGTGGAGATCTACGGACCGGAATCCTCCGGTAAAACCACGGTTACGCTTCATATGATTGCCGAAGTGCAGAGGCAGGGCGGAATCGCCGGCTTTATCGATGCCGAACACGCCCTTGATCCCGCGTATGCGAAAAATATCGGAGTGGATATCGACAATCTCTATATTTCCCAGCCGGATTCGGGGGAACAGGCTCTGGAAATCACGGAAACCATGGTCCGCTCCGGCGCCGTGGATATCGTGGTTGTGGACTCGGTGGCGGCACTGGTGCCGAAGGCCGAAATTGACGGGGAGATGGGCGACTCCCATGTGGGACTCCAGGCAAGGCTGATGTCCCAGGCTTTAAGAAAGCTCACGGCCGTAATAAGCCGTTCCAATTGCATAGTGGTCTTTATAAACCAGCTCCGTGAAAAGGTCGGAGTCATGTTCGGAAATCCGGAGACCACCACCGGCGGGCGGGCGCTGAAGTTCTATTCCTCGGTGCGTCTCGATGTTCGCAGGATTGATAAAATCACCCAGGGAGGAGAGGTTATAGGAAACAGAACCAGGGTCAAGGTTGTCAAGAACAAGATCGCCCCTCCTTTCAAGGAAGCTGAGTTTGACATCATGTTCGGCACCGGGATTTCCACGGTGGGAGACATTCTGGATCTGGCTTCGAACTGCAATGTGATTGTTAAAAGCGGCGCATGGTTTTCCTATAACGGGGAGAAGATCGGCCAGGGAAGGGAAAATGCCAAGCAGTTTCTTCAGGAGCACAAAGACATCTGCGACGAGGTTGAAAAAAAAGTGCGTATTCATTACGGACTGATTTCCGATGGAGAGGGGAAGGAAACCTCCGCGGAAACAGATACATCCGGAATCGCGCCTAAAGACGAAGTCCCGCAGACCTCCGCAAAAGCAAAGAAGTAAAGAGCTATGATTATTACCGAGCTGCGGCCCAATGGCAGGGGAAAGCGCCTTGTGTTCCTTGACGGAGAGGCTGCCTTCTGCCTTACGGCTTCAGAAACGGAAGAATACGGACTCTCGGAGGGAGCTGATCTCTCCGGGAGTCTTTATGAATTGCTATTAAAGGAAGTGCTCTATAAGCGTTGTAAAAGCAGGGTGCTGCATCTTCTGGATCGCGCGGACCGTACCGAAAGTGAGATACGGAAACGGCTTTCGGAGGAGTATTATCCCGAAAGCGTGATAGATGCCACGGTGGAGGCGGCAAAAAACGGGCGTTATCTTGATGATGAAAGGTACGCGAACCAGTATGTTTATGAAAAATCCAGGAGGAAGAGCCGCCGTATGATCCGCGCGGAGCTTGAAAGCAAAGGGCTTGACCGGGAGCTTATAGACAAGGCCCTGTCGGAGATTCCGGAGGAAGAAGAGGAGGCGGTTATCGAGCGGGAGCTTTTGAAAAAAACCGGAGGAAGGCTGTCGGAGGATTATAACGAAAAGCAAAAGCTTCTTGCCGCCCTTTCCCGGAAAGGGTTTGAGCCGGGCCGCTGTGTTAAAGTATATGAAAGGCTGCTGGAGAGGGGCGCCGAAACAGATCTTTAAGAGGCAAAACTTGACATAACATGGTAAATCCTTTATTATTGATAAGTTGAATACTGTGTATTTTTATGCGGTTATTGTCCAGCCGCATTATAATCATAGTTAATTCAAAATAAATTTCATAAGGAGGTGCTCCTGCACGGATGAAAGCTGTTGCTGTTTTTATCATTATTGCTCTCATCCTTGTGGCAGCCGCAGTGTTCATTACGGCCAGAGTCGCGACAAATCTGCATGAACAGAAGATTAAGCGGATTTTCGGTGATGCGGACGTGAAGGCGAAGGAGATCACGGACAAGGCTCAGAAAGCCGCGGACGAGCTGAAGCGCGAAAAGCTCCTGGAGGTCAAGGAAGAGTCCATAAGGGCTAAGAATGAGCTCGAAAAAGAAGCGAAGGAGAGGCGCGCCGAGGTTCAGCGGATGGAGAGAAGAGCCCAGCAGAAGGAAGAGGCTATCGATAAGAAGGCCGAGGCTCTTGAGAAACGTGAAGCAAACTGCAGTGCCAGAGAGGAAGAGTTAAACAGGCAAAAGGAAAAAATCGCAAAGCTGAACGAAGAACGTGTACAGGAACTGGAACGAATTTCCGGATTAACCACTGAACAGGCTAAGGACTATCTTTTAAAAATCGTTGAAGATGACGTTAAGCACGAGTCCGCTCTGATGATTAAGGAATATGAGTCGCGTGCTAGGGAAGAAGCGGACAAAAAGGCTCGGGAGTATGTTGTTAATGCCATTCAGCGTTGCGCGGCGGATCATGTGGCAGAGACGACAATCTCTGTTGTACAGCTTCCCAATGATGAAATGAAGGGAAGGATTATCGGCCGGGAGGGAAGAAATATCCGTACTCTCGAAACCATGACCGGCGTAGATCTTATTATTGACGATACGCCGGAAGCAGTTATTCTTTCGGGTTTTGATCCCATAAGAAGGGAGACTGCGAGGATCGCGCTCGAAAAACTCATTGTTGACGGACGTATCCACCCCGCGAGAATCGAGGAAATGGTGGAAAAGGCTGCCAAAGAGGTGGAGACGATGATCCGCGAGGAGGGCGAAGCGGCGGCCCTGGAGGTTGGTGTACCCAATATCCATCCGGAGCTTGTGAAGCTTTTGGGAAGGATGAAATTCCGCACAAGCTACGGACAGAACGCCCTTAAACATTCCATCGAGGTGGCCCAGCTTTCGGGACTGCTGGCCGCGGAGATCGGTGTGGACGTCAGGATGGCGAAGCGCGCCGGACTGCTCCATGATATAGGCAAGGCGGTGGATCATGAGATGGAGGGATCGCATATTCAGCTCGGTTCCGATCTTTGCCGCAAATATAAAGAGTCCCAGATCGTCATCAACGCAGTTGAGTCTCATCATGGCGATGTCGAGCCTACATCGCTGATTGCCTGCATCGTACAGGCGGCGGATACAATTTCCGCAGCCCGTCCCGGTGCCCGCAGAGAGACACTGGATACCTATACCAATCGACTGAAGCAATTAGAAGATATCACGAATTCCTTTAAAGGAGTGGACAAGTCCTATGCCATACAGGCCGGCCGTGAGGTTCGGATAATGGTGGTTCCTGAACAGGTCAGCGATGCGGACATGATTTTGATGGCCAGGGAAATCGCAAAGAAGATTGAAGCGGAAATGGATTATCCTGGTCAGATCAAGGTTAACATGATCAGAGAAAGCAGGGCGACGGAATACGCAAAATAATGTGAGCCGTTCCCGGAAAAGAAAAGAGCGGCCGGTTTCAGAAAAATGAAACCGGCCGTTTTTAAAAAACGAAAGAGATGTGCATGGAGCTTCTGAAACAATTACTGTCCCCCTATCGGATCATACAGAAAAATCTGAAGGGGATTTTTTACTTTGAGCTTGTATACAGGCTGCTGAGCTTTCTGGTATTTTTTCCCTGCCTTGTGGCGCTGGAGAGGGTGCTGCTTTTTGTGAACAGGAAAAGTAATGTGGCGGCCTTTAACGCGCTCCGTCTCCTTTTAAATCCGCTGACCTGGGTTGTGCTTGCGATGATGGTAATTCTCCTGGGGATTTCCGCCCTGGTGGAGCAGTTCGGTCTTTCGGACGCCATGCACGCCGCGTATTACGGGAGAAAAATAACCGGACGGGAGGTTCTCACAAACGGAATTACCCTGACAATAAAGTACGCTCATCCGCGAAATTTTCTGATTCTTTTGTTTGTGCTGGTTATTCTTCCCTTTGCCGGGATTATGGACAGCTCAAGCCTGACTAAATTTTTTTCGATACCGGGTTTTATTACGGAATCCATACATAAATACTGGTATTACAGCCTTCTTTATTATTCGATTATAGCCGTCCTTCTCTATCTCGGTCTCCGCTGGTTTTTCTGTTTGGTCATAATGGTGACCGAGCGGGTTTCAGGCTTCGGCGAGGCCTGCCGGAAAAGCAGTGAATTAACAAAGGGAAAGTACAAACTGGAGCTTATAATCCTTAATCTCTTCTGGATAGGAGCGCTCGCGGTTTTTATCGCTGTTGCATATATAATCATATCAATTGTTATCTGTCTTCTGATTCTGTGGGTGAATGCCGGCAGCCTTGCTTTTTTCAGAAAACTTAACCGGGACGTGATCCAGACCTACACGGTGCTTCTCAGCTTCTTTTTAACCTGGTGGACTACACCTTTCCTGATAATAAGCGTACAGGGCGCCTATTACCGGAGGATGCTGTCTCTTGGCAAGGAGCTGCCCGGATATACGGAGAAGGAAAGCATTTTTGAAAAACACGGACGTTTAAAGCCGGTGCTCATCGCACTTGCCGGAATAATTATTTTTGTATCCGTTCCGGCGCGTTATAAACAGGTTCGCTGGATGATGAGCACGGGTGAGGGGCTGCCGATGATCATGGCACATCGGGGCTATTCCGCGAAAGCCCCGGAAAACACTCTGGAGGCCATGAGAGCGGCTATGGACATAGGTGTAAAGGCAGTGGAATTTGACGTGCAGATGACAAAGGACGGGGTTATAGTGCTTCTGCATGATGATTCGCTGACCCGTACCACAGGGGTTAAAAAGAAGATATGGGAGGTCACATACAAAGAAATCCGCGGGCTGGACGCAAGCGTCTGCTTCAGAAAGGAAACGAGAAATTACCGCTATCCCGCTACCAGGATACCGACCCTTGACGAAACCTTAAAGACGATAAACGGAACAATGTATTGTAATATAGAGATAAAGCGGACCGGCCACGACGAAGGAATTGAGAAAAAGGTCGTGGAAATAATAAAGGAAAATAATTATCTGGAAAACTGCGATGTGACCAGTCAGAACTACAAAACCTGTCTGGCGGTAAAGGAAGCAGATCCTGAGGTAAAGACCGCTTATACCACGGTTATCGGTATGGGAGATATCGAAAGCCTGGAAGCGGCTGACATCATAAGCATTCAGGAATCCTTTGCAAATTTCCGTGAGGTACAGCGTCTGCATGGAGCCGGAAAGAAGATTTTTGTCTGGACGGTTAATAAAAAGGATACGATGGAGAAGCTTATCAGTCTGAATGTGGATGCCATTTTAACAAACAATCCTGCCCTTGGGCAGAGTGTGCTTGAAAAGCACGCGACTACGCTCGGAGATATTTCAAACCGGCTTCAGAAGATTCTTTCGGGATTTTGAAGAGGCAGGCTCAGATCAGGCGTGTAAAACCGGGCAGCGTTGACAGTGGAAAAAGAGGAAGATATAGTTGAAAAGGGAAGAGAGAGATGGCAGGTAACATCATGGTTCTGGGGAGCATGTCCGGAGTGGGAAAGAGTCTTGTGGCGGCGGGACTCTGCCGGATTTTCCGTCAGGACGGACTGTCTCCCGCGCCGTTTAAGTCCCAGAATATGGCCCTTAATTCCTGTATCACGAAGGAGGGGCTGGAGATGGGCAGAGCCCAGGTAATGCAGGCAGAGGCCGCCATGATCGAGCCGGAGGCGGCAATGAATCCGGTACTTTTAAAGCCGACGACGGATGTGGGTTCCCAGCTTATCGTGCTCGGCGAGGTTAAAGGACAGATGAGTGCCGGGGAATACATGGACTATAAGAAAAAACTGCTGCCTGAGATACTCGCCGCCTATGCTTCTCTCAGCGGAAGGTTTCGTCCCATGGTTATAGAGGGGGCGGGGTCGCCTGCGGAACTCAATCTTATGGAGAACGACATCGTGAATCTCGGATTGGCGGAGCGAATTAACGCTGACGCGATTCTCGTGGGAGACATCGACAGGGGCGGAGTTTTCGCGCAGCTTCTGGGAACGCTGATGCTGCTGCCGGAAGAGGGCAGAAGGCGGATAAAGGGGCTTGTGATAAACAAATTCCGGGGAGACAGGAAAATCTTTGAGCCGGGGCTTAAGGAGCTTGAAATGCGATGCGGCATACCGGTAATCGGTGTTCTGCCTTATATGAACTGCACTCTTACGGACGAGGACTCTCTAAGCGAAAAGCTTAAATACGGTTTTTGTCACAGGGGAGCTTCACCTGAGGAGACTCTTGAAATCGCCGTGATTCACCTCCCGAGGATTTCAAATTTTACGGATTTTGATGTATTTGACTGCCTGGAGGGCGTCGTTCTGCGCTTTGTCCGGGAAGCTTCAGAGCTTGGAGAACCGGATTTAATCATTCTGCCCGGGACGAAAAGCACCATAGCCGATTTAAAATGGCTGAGAGAAAAAGGATTTGCGGACAGGATTTACAAGGCTGTTAAAGACACGCCGGTTCTCGGTATCTGCGGCGGTTATCAGATGCTGGGAAGGCGGATTTCCGATCCTTACGGGGTGGAGGGAGAGAAAGGAGAAGAGATTCAGGGACTCGGACTCCTTCCCGCGGACACGGTTATGGATAAGAAAAAAACACGGGCCAGGGTTACCGGCAGAACAGGAAAGACTGAAGGAATTTTCTCCGCCCTCAGCGGAAAAAGTTTTGAGGGTTATATCCTGCACATGGGGGAAACCGACTTAATTGAACCGGAAAAAAGTCTCGGAACCCTTTGTTTTCAGGATGGGAAAACGACTCGTGAAGGTATTTTGGACGGAAATGTAATCGGCTCATACGTGCATGGAATCCTGGACGGCTTTCAATTTTTAAATGCACTTTTGAGCAGCGTTTCCAGGGCGCGCGGAAAGAGCTGGAAGCCGGTAAATCCCCGAAATTACAAGGATATCCGGGAAGATGAGTATAACAGACTGGCTCGTGAAATGAGGGATGCTTTCCGTATGGATCTGGTGTATGAAATAGCCGGGCTTTTATGAACAGACAGGAGCTTTTTAATCTTTCAATTGACCCTCCGGATGAGGAAACGGCATTCAGGGTTCGTGCGCGATGGGATGCTGTTGCAAAACCTTTGGATGCCCTCGGACGCTTTGAGGAAATGACAATTCGTATCGGCGCGATGTTACGGGACGAGGAGCTGGATCTCTCAAAAAAGACCGTGGTGACTTTCTGTGCCGATAACGGAATTGTTGCCGAGGGGGTGACTCAGACAGGGCAGAGCGTTACAGCCGCCGTGGCAGAGAGCATTGCGGCGGGAACGGCCTCGGTTTCCCGGATGGCGGAAACCGTCGGAGCAGGGGTGCTTCCGGTGGATATAGGCATAAATTCCCGGGATAGCGTTCCGGGAGTACTTAACCGCAGGGTAAGAGCGGGAACGGAAAACTTTCTTGAAACTCCGGCCATGACGGAGGAGGAATGTCTCCGGGCCATTGAATGCGGGATGGAAATTGCGGAGCAGCTGAAGGTAGAGGGAGTCTCGATAATTGCCTCCGGAGAAATGGGAATTGGCAATACCACCACGGGAAGCGCAGTTGCTGCCGCGCTCCTCGGGCTTTCAGCATCCCTGGTCACTGGAAAGGGCGCGGGTTTAAGCGAAAGCGGTTTCAAGCGGAAAATAGAGGTTATAGATCAGGCTGTCGGGAAATATGGTTTACATAAAACAGATCCCCTGGCCATACTCTATACTGTCGGGGGGCTGGACATTGCGGGAATGACGGGACTTTTCATAGGCGGAGCGCTTTTTCACCTGCCGGTGGTCGTGGACGGTATGATAAGCGCCGCGGCTGCTCTTCTGGCCGAGCGGCTTGTGCCCGGGGTAAAAGAATATATGCTTGCCTCCCACATGGGGAAGGAACGCGCATGCAGGCTTTTGCTCTCTGAATTGTCTCTTGTACCTGTTATAGATGCCGATCTTGCTCTCGGGGAAGGCACCGGGGCGGTAATGCTTTTCTCCCTCTTGGATCAGGTGCTTTCGGTCTATCACGGCAACACCACTTTTTCAAAGCTTTTCCTGAAGCCCTATGAAAGGTTTGAAGGGACATGATGCTTTTATATATAGGAGGGGCCGCAAGCGGAAAATCGGAGCTTGCCGAGAAGCGGGCAATAGAGCTCTCGGAGAATAATCATGCTGAAGGGCTGCCGCTTTACTATATTGCCACCATGCAAAGAACGGACGCCGAGAGCGAAGAGAGGATAAAAAGACATCGTGAAAGGCGGAAAGGCACGGCTTTTCAGACAATCGAAGCGCCGGCGGAATTATCTGAAGCGGTGAGAAGGGAAGGTGTGCCGGAAAATTCGATTGTGCTTCTGGAGTGTCTTTCCAATCTGGCGGCCAATTCCTTTTTCGCTCCGGAAAATGAAAAAAGCCGCACTGAGAATCCGGAGGCTTTTCGCGGGCAGCTCTCGGACAGGCTTTTTTCCGAACTTACGGAGCTTGAGGAGAGGGTCGGATATTTGATCATTGTTTCCAACAATCTTTTCTGTTCCTCGGAAAAGTATGATAAGGATACTTCGGATTATCTGCGCTTTCTTTCCGTTCTTAACATACGTCTGGCGGAACGCGCGGAGGAAGTCACGGAGGCTGTCGCCGGAACCGGCGTGCCCCTTAAAAGGTGTAAGGTGATGTAAGTGAGTATTATTCGTTCGATCTGCATGGCATTCGCCATGTATTCCAAGCTTCCGGTTCCGAGGGTGGCCTGGAAAAAGGAAAACATGAAATATGCCCTCTGCTTTTTTCCTCTGATCGGTCTGATCATAGGGACACTCTGCATGGGGTGGTATTTTCTGTCAGCTTCCCTGGATAAGCTTACCGAAGTTACCCGGGTGGGTGTTATTATATTGATTCCTCTTGTTATTTCCGGCGGAATTCATATAGACGGCTATATGGATGTTATGGACGCGCTTCATTCCTGGGCTGACCGGAAAAAGAAGCTGGAGATTATGAAGGATCCGCATGTGGGCGCGTTTGCGGTTATCCATGTGATTCTCTATTATCTTCTTATGCTCATAGCCCTGTCACAGATAAATACACCCGGGGGAATGTGCGTGTTTTCCGCGGGATTCTGTCTTTCAAGAATTTTAAGCGCTATCAGCGCCCTGACGTTTCCGGCGGCCAAGAAGGAGGGTACGCTTTATGAGTTTACTTCCGCTTCAAGCACCGGAGTCGTGCGCTTCACTCTTATTATGCAGCTCTTAATCTGTGCCGTTGTCATGCTCTGCGCGAACGTGATTTTAGGAGGAGCGGTGCTGGTTGCCAACATCGGTCTCATGGTTTTTGCCTATTACCTTTTTGTCAAAGAGTTCGGCGGAGTTACGGGAGACACCTGCGGCTTTCTCTCTTCGCTTGTGGAGCTTATTACAGCGCTGGTGGTGGGGTTGTTGTCTGTTGTCGGATAGGAGCAGGCGGTTGACGGCATGCGGTTGATTATCGGCGGTTTCGCACAGGGGAAAACCACATACGCAAAGCGTAATTACGGGAATGAGGATATATTCGACGATTTCCATCTCTGGTTCCGCTCGAGACTGAACGAGGGAGGAGAGCCGGAGGAGGAGATAAGCCGGATGATAGATGAACATCCCGGTCTTGTCCTGATTTCGGATGAAATAGGGAACGGCGTGGTGCCCGTTTCCGCGGAGGACAGGGAATACCGTGAACGGCTGGGAAGATGTCTGAACAGTATAGCAGAACGCGCTGATAGTGTGGAACGGGTGTTCTGCGGATTGGGACAGAAACTGAAATGATTCTTGTTCATTTTTTTGCTTTATTATTCAGCTTCCTTTTGGACGCACTCCTGGGGGATCCTTCATTTGCCGCCCATCCAGTGCGTCTTATCGGATATCTTGTCTCCGCGCTGGAAAAGCTTTTGTACCGGAAGGGAAAGAAAAAGGAGGAGTTCGGGCGGGGACTTCTGCTTGTCCTGCTCGTTATCATCATTACGGGAGCGGTGACCGCGGTTTTACTGGTTCTCCTGTATAACCTCTCTGTTTTTGCGGGATTTGCGGCAGAAGTGCTTCTTGGATATTTTACTCTGGCGGCAAAGAGCCTTCGTAAGGAAAGCATGAAGGTTGAACATCTTTTGGAGGAAGGTGATATCCCGGGAGCCAGAAGGGCGCTTTCCATGCTGGTTTCACGGGATACGGACAAGCTTGACAGGGAGGGAATCATAAAGGCCGCGGTGGAGACGGTGGCGGAAAATACCACGGACGGAGTTATCGCCCCGTTATTTTACCTGGCCGCAGGCGGACCCGCAGCAGCCTTTGTCTATAAGGCCGTAAACACGATGGATTCAATGCTCGGCTATAAGAATACGCGTTATGAATATTTCGGCAGAAGCGCGGCAAGGCTCGATGATGCCGTAAATTTCATACCCGCGCGGCTTGCGGCTCTGATAATGCTGCTTTCTGGCAAGGCCTTGCTCTTAGACACCGATAACGCACTCAAAATCTGGTTAAGGGACAGAAACAAGACAGCTTCCCCCAATGCGGGACAGACGGAGGCGGTCTGCGCGGGGGCTTTGAGGATTCAGCTTGGAGGGAAAGCTTCTTATTTCGGAAAAGAGGTTATGCGAGCGGAAATCGGTGATCCGCTTAAGGCTTTGGAAGCGGAAGACATAGAACATGCAGGGATGCTTATGAATAATTCGGCATGCCTGTTTTTACTGACAGCACTTTTAATTATTGCGGTCATTGCCCTTTTCTTTTCGTTCTGAGGAAGGAAACGCGAATGAAGAGATATATACACGGCGGGGAGATCAGAGAGAATCGGGTCAGACTTGATTTTTCAGTGAACCTTAATCCTCTGGGGACGCCGGAAACGGTGCGGGAGGCGGTGAAAGATTGCGCAGGACGGCTTCAGGAATATCCTGATCCGGCTTACCGGAAATTAAGAGAGGCTCTGGCAGGCTTTTTCGGCATCGGGAAGGATGAAATAATCTGCGGAAACGGGGCCTCGGAGCTGATTATGGCCTCGGTGGCGGCAATTAGACCTGAGAGGGTTCTGCTTACGGTGCCTGATTTCTACGGCTATGAACGCGCAGCTGCGGCCCTGGGGACGGAGACGGAATTTCTGCCTTTTTGGAAGGATGAGGCGGAGACGGAATCGGAGGGTGCGGAATCGGAGAGTGCGGTCGAGTTATGTAAACTAATCGAAGGGGCCGGATCATCTTCCGGGGAAGGTAAAAGAACGCTTGTGATGCTCTCCAATCCGAATAATCCCACGGGCCGTTTTATTATAAAACGGGGGATGACAGACGTTATCGAAAAAGCGGCGGAACGGGGATTCTTCTTCCTTCTTGATGAAAGCTTTCTGCCTTTTGTGAAGGGAGGAGAGAGGGAAAGTCTTATTTCGGAAACAGGGCGCTTTCCGGGGCTTATGGTTTTAAGATCGCTTACAAAACAATTCGCGATGCCCGGAGTCAGGCTCGGGGCAATCGTTACGGGTTCATGCGGGCTGCGTGAGAAAATCGCGGAGTTTTTGCCGGAGTGGAACGTATCCATACCGGCAGAGGCGGCAGGAATGGCGGCTGTCAATGAATCAAATTATGTCAACCAGACTCCGGTTTTTCTCGCTGAATCGCGGGAGATGCTGAAGGCCGGAATTGAAGCACTTGGCCGGAAAACCGGCAGGCTTACGGTCTTTCCTTCCGCTGTCAATTATCTTCTTATAAAAAGCTCTCTTCCGCTGTACAGCAGGCTGCTGGAAAAGGGAATACTGATACGGGACTGCGAAAATTTCCGAGGGCTTGGGCGCGGATATTACCGGATTGCGGTGAAATCCGGCGAGGAAAACGAAGAGCTCCTGGCGGCTCTGGGCGACTTATTTTCCGGAAATCGCTAGTAATGCGGAGGGACGGAAATGGATCCGATATTATGTAAACCAAAGGAAATCGAAAACAAAAGCTTTGAGATTATAAAAGAGGAGCTGGATAAGCGTAAAATCTTTCTGCCGGAGGAAGAGGAAGCTGTGATAACGAGAGTTATCCACGCAACGGCGGATTTTGATTATGCGGAAACTCTCTGCTTTTCGTCCGGAGCGATGGAAGAAGCAAAAGAACTGCTCCGCTCGGGTGCGAAAATCGTGACGGATACAAATATGGCTTTATCCGGTATAAACCGTCAGGCTCTTTTTGACCTCGGAATAGAGGCCTTTTGTTTTATGGCTGAGGAAGAGGTGGAGCGCGAGGCTTTAATGCGCGGCGTAACAAGGGCAGCAGTCTCGATGGAGTTCGCGGCAAAGACGATTTCGGGACCGGTCATGTTTGTTGTCGGGAATGCGCCAACAGCGCTGATTACTCTCCACGGCCTTTGGAAGAAGGGCGCATACAGTCCGGCCTTTGTGGTAGCGGTTCCAGTTGGGTTTGTCAATGTGGAGCTTTCCAAGGAGCTTATTCTGGATTCGTCTTTTCCCTACGTTGTTGCCCGGGGAAGGAAGGGAGGCAGCAGCGTCGCTGTGGCTATCGTAAACGCAATTCTTTATCAATGTGTTGCAGGGGAAAAGGACAGCTGATTTCGATGGAGAAAAGACAGGAGTTAAAAAACGGTTTTACCACGGGAAGCTGCGCTGCAGCCGCGGCAGGGGCTGCGGCTGTTTTTCTGCTGGAGGGCAGAAAGCCTGAATATATTGATATTGAGACGCCCAGAGGGGATATCTTTCACGCAGTGATTGAGGAATTTGTCCCTTTGGGCAAGAGCAGAGCGCGCTCCGGAGTAAGGAAGGACGGCGGAGATGATCCGGACGTGACCACGGGGCTGCTGATTGAAGCTGAAGTGGAATTGGTTGACATAAATCAAGAAAAACAGGTTGACATAAATCGAACGGATCAGAATGATTCGGTTGACATAACAATGAATACTTCTTCCACAGAATGCCGCATCTTCATTGACGGCGGAAAAGGAGTCGGGAGGGTGACAAAGCCCGGACTTGACAGAAGTGTGGGAGAAGCCGCCATCAATTCCGTTCCGAGAAGGATGATAGAGGATGAGGTAAGACGGGTTTGCGAGCGAAACGGCTACCGTGGCGGTGTTAAAATCCTGATTAGTGTTCCGGGAGGAGAGGAAATCGCCAAAAAAACCTTTAATCCGCGGCTTGGTGTTGTGGGCGGAATTTCAATCCTCGGCAGGAGCGGAGTGGAGGAGCCTATGAGTACCCGGGCCATAATTGATACCATAAAGGCCGAGCTCTCCGTCCACAGAGCCGTCGGAGAGGATTATGTCGCCGTTTCACCCGGAAACTACGGGAGGGAACTGATAAACACCCTTTTCGGTTATGATATTGAAAAAAGCGTAAAGTGTTCCAATTTCATCGGAGATATGCTGGAGCTTGCAGGGGATCTCGGTTTTAAGGGAGTGCTGCTTACGGGTCACATAGGAAAGCTTGTGAAGCTCTCCGGCGGGATCACAAATACCCATTCGATGAACGCCGACTGCAGAATGGAGCTAATGGCGGCAGCGGCCTTAAGGGCCGGAGCAGGGGCGGAAACAGCCAGGGAAATACTGGACTGTGTTTCGACCGAGGAAGCGCTGGGCATCCTTGGACGCTCCGGCCTTTTAAAAGACAGCATGGAGGAGCTGATGGGGCGGATAATGAATACACTTAAACGTCTGGTCCGGGATGAATTCAGGGTAGAATGTATGCTGCTTTCAAATGAATACGGAGTTCTGGCGGAAAGTGAGGGTGCCGGAGAGATGCTGAAAATTATTATGGGGAGTGTGCAGTAATGGTTCATTTTGTGGGAGCCGGAAGCGGCGGGGCCGATCTGATTACCGTCCGGGGAGCAAAGCTTCTTTCTGAAGCCGGGGTCGTGATCTATGCAGGCTCGCTTATAAATCCCGAAGTTTTGGAAAGCTATGTTTCTCCCGGGGCAGAGCTTTTCGACAGTTCCCGCATGACATTGGAAGAGGTGGTGGAGGTCATGCGTGCCTCCTTCAGGGAAGGGAAGGAGGTGGTACGTCTCCATTCCGGCGAACCCAGCATCTTCGGAGCTGTCAGGGAGCAGATGGACGAGCTGGACAGGCTGGGCATCGAATATGATTCCACACCGGGGGTCACGGCCTGCTTTGCCGCGGCCTCTTCTCTTAATCTGGAATATACCCTTCCCGGTGTTTCCCAGACCTTGATCATTACAAGACTGGAGGGGCGCACCGGGGTACCTGAGAAAGAGAGTATTGAGTCCCTGGCTTCCCACGGATCCTCCATGGCGGTTTATTTAAGCGCATCAATGCTGGATGAGCTTTCAGGACGGCTTTTAAAGGGAGGACTTTCACCTGATACTCCGGCGGCCGTTGTTTATAAGGCCTCCTGGGAGGATGAGAAAAAGGTGATCTGTACGGTCGGAACCCTGCCGGAGGAGGCGGCGAGGGCCGGGATTAAGAGACTTGCGGTGGTTCTGGTCGGAGAGGCCGTTACACATTCCGCTTTTGAGCGTTCAAGGCTTTATGATCCCTGTTTTGAAACGGGCTATAGAAAAGGCAGTGAAAATGATTGACGTTATAAGCTTTACCGGAAGGGGAGCGAAGCTTTCCTTTAAAATAAAGGACGCTTTACGGGAAGACGTGGGTCTCTATACCGGGCGCAAAAACGAGCCGCTCATGGAGCAGGGGCTGGTTTATGTGCCGGAGCCTCTCGAAGAGTGGACGAAAAGCCGCTTTGAAAACAAAATACCGATGATTTTTATCGGGGCTGCGGGAATTGCGGTACGGGCCATAGCGCCCCATGTTTCAGACAAAATGAAGGATCCGCCTGTTATTGTCATGGATGAGGCGGGACAATTTGTGATTCCGCTGCTTTCCGCTCACTGCGGCGGAGGAATTACGCTCACGGAAATTCTGGCCCGGGAGCTTAACGCAACGCCTGTTATTACAACCGCTACGGATGTTAACGGCCTTTTCGCCGTGGACTGCTTTGCCCGAGACAACAAGCTTGCCGTCAAAAATAAGGATGATATAAAAAAGGTGTCTTCCGAACTGCTTTCCGGCAGGCGCTTATCAGTAAAGGCTGAGGGAGGCTGCATTAAGGGGCCGCTTCCGGAGGAACTGGAGCTTAAAAGGGAAACGGAAGTGGCTGATATCGTTCTTTCCGTTTATGAAAGCTCCGGCGAAAAACATAGGGAGCTTATCCGGCTTTTTCCAAGGGCGGTGCATTTAGGGATTGGCTGCAGGGCGGGGAAGACGGCTGAAGAAATCGAAGAGGCCGTGAAATCCGCCCTGTCAGGCGCGGGTATTTCGCCGCTTTCCCTTTGCCGTGTCGCTTCCGTCGATCTGAAGGCCGGGGAAGAGGGACTTCGGAGGTTTGCTGAAGAAAGAAAGCTTCCGTTCATAACGTTTTCGGCTGAGGAACTTAAAAACGCGAAGGGGGATTTTGACGCTTCTACCTTTGTGGCAGAGATTACGGGAGTGGACAACGTCTGTGAGAGGGCGGCGTGGCTCTCGGCCTTTGTTTCCTCCGGCGATAAGGGTGCACCGGAATTGGTGATAAAAAAATCCGCGGGGAACGGTATTACCGTGGCAGCGGCCTGTGAGGCCTGGGAGGTTTGTGTGCAGGATGTGTAATAATAAATCAATTCTGATTTTCGGGGGTACGACGGAGGGCAGGAGAGCGGCGGAATATCTTGCCGGCACAGGGCTTTCCTGCACTGTCTGCGTCGCTACATCCTATGGGGAGAAGCTCCTTAAAGAGGGAGAGAAGCTTAAGATTCGCTCCGGGAGACTGGATTCAGAGGGGATGGCTGCCCTTATGGAAGAGGGAGGCTTTTCGATTGTTGTGGACGCAACCCATCCCTACGCTTCGGAGGCAGGAGAAAATATCCGAGCCGCCGCCAAACGGGCGGGCATAAAATACTTAAGGCTCAAGCGTGCCCTTCCTCGTAGGGAGAATGAGACGGGAGAGCGTTTCAGAAAGGTTTCGTCGGAACGGGAAGCCGCAGAATGCCTGAAGGAGGAGGAGGGCAATATCCTGCTTACGTCAGGAGTACAGGGACTTTCGGCATTTACTGAGGCAGGACTTTCAGACAGGCTTTTTGTGCGGGTTTTGCCGTCGGAGGAGAGCATCCGGCTTTGCGCGGAAAACGGAATAACCGGCAGACACGTGATTGCTATGCAGGGGCCGTTTTCCGAGGAACTGAACCTGGGACTGATAAAAGAGTTTGAGATAAAACTTCTTGTTACGAAGATAAGCGGCAGGGAGGGCGGTTTTGAGGAAAAGCTTCAGGCAGCTGATAAGGAGGGAATAACTGTCCTTGCGATAGAACCCCCGGAGGAAAACGAAGAAAAGCCGGGCCTTTCCATGGAAGAGATTTTTAAAGAGATCTCAGGGGAACTCGGTCTTTCCTTTCCTCCGGCAAAGGTGATTTTTTCACTTATCGGCGCAGGAGGCGGAATGAATAAGGACCTCACGTTTGAGGCTCTTTCGGCTTTGAAGGAAGCTGAAATTGTCTTTGGAAGCCCCCGCCTTCTGAAGCTGGCAGGGGAAGGGGCGAAAGCTTTTCCTTTTTATACGGCGGAGAGGATTGCGGACGCTCTTTTTAAAGAGGCGGAACGGCCCGGGCGGCTTTTTATCAGGGCGGCGGCACTTTTTTCAGGGGATACGGGCTTCTTCAGCGGAGCGAAGAACGTGGCGGAGAGCTTAAAAACACAGGCGGAAAATAAGGGTATCGAGCTTGAAATGCGGCTCCTTCCGGGGATTTCCTCCGTTTCCCTGCTTTCAGCCGCTTCCGGAATTTCCTATGATGACGCGGAGCTTATAAGCCATCACGGCCGGAAGGGAAATCCGGCAATAAATATAATCCGTAACCGTAAAACCTTTCTTTTGCCTTCAGACGCTGAGGATCTGAAGAAAATCTGTGTATGCCTTTCAAAGAAGGGTTACGGAGGGATCCGGCTCTGTGCGGGTTTTGAGCTGTCAAATGAAAATGAGAGGCTGTTACGCACAAGCGCCGGGGAATTTGCCGGGAGTTCTGAAACGGGACTTTGCTGCGCTTTTTTTCTTAATGATTCACCGCGGCTTAATCAGCTGACACCCGGATTGCCGGATGATTTTTTTGAGCGGGGAAGGGTTCCGATGACAAAGGAGGAGCTGCGGGAGCTGATATTATGTAAACTTAAGCTTTCGAAAGAAGCGGTATTTTATGATATCGGAAGTGGTACGGGCTCAATTGCGGTGGAGGCGGCCAGACTTTCCGGCAGTATAAGGGTTTTTGCGCTGGAAAAGAATGAGGAGGCCTGCGCACTGATACGAAAAAACGCGGAAAAGGCCGGAGTTGAAAATATCCGGGTGTGTCAGGGAGAGGCTCCACACATTATAGAGGAGCTGCCGCCTCCAACCCATGTTTTCATCGGAGGCAGCGGCGGAAGGCTTAAGGAGATACTACAAAGAGTGCGGCTTTTAGAGGAAGGTCCGGTTCGTGTGGTTTTAAGCGCCGTGACGCTGGAAACCCTTTCCGAAATCCAGAGGATCCTGTCCGGATTTTCCAATGAAAACGCGGAATTTGTCAGCGTGAATATCAACCGCAGCCGCCAGGCAGGGCGGTATCATATTATGCAGGCGGAGAATATGGTTTATATCATTTCTTTTGATATTAATACGCCGGACACAATCTGAGACTTTGTTCTTTGATGCGGAAAACATAAAGAAACTGAAAACACAATCTTAATCTGATACAATTGATGTATAAGAGGGTTATCCTCATTTAAACTCAAATGAAATGAAATATAAGGTTAACATAATATGAAAGGATTTTTGGTTGCCTCGCCTCGCAGCGGGGCTGGAAAAACACTTGTTACCTGTGCGCTGCTTCTGGCGGCGAAACAGCGGGGAATGCGTCCGCATGCGTTTAAATGCGGGCCGGACTTTATTGACCCCGCGTTTCACCGGAGTGTTTTGGATATTCCGTCGGAAAACCTGGATTCTTTTTTCCTGCCCCAGGGACTTAAGGAGCTGTTCAGATCGGTTTCTTCGGGTTATGATCCGGCGGTTATTGAAGGGGTTATGGGGCTTTTTGACGGAGCCGATGTAAATTCCGAACACGGCTCCACTTATGAAATCGCGGAAAAAACCGGGGCGCCTATAGTGCTATGTATTGACGCAAAAGGGACGGGGCGCTCGATTCTGCCGCTTATCAGGGGCTTTCTTTCGTATGACGAAAAGCATCTGATTTGCGGAGTCTTTTTAAACCGTGTAAGCTCCGGAAGCTATGAACGGCTGAAGCCTTTGATTGAAAAAGAAACCGGCCTGAAGGTTTTCGGCTTCCTGCCTGAGAGCAGGGAATTCATCATAGAAAGCCGGCATCTCGGACTTAAGCTGCCTTCCGTAACCGGGGAGCTTTATGAGAGCATAAAAAACGCGGCGGCTTTTCTTGAAGGGACGGCGGAACTGGATGAGCTTTTTTCCCTTGAGCTTAAAGAGGAGGAACATGAGGAAATGGAGGAGGGGCGCGATAAGGTTTACATAAGTAAATCATATCCCTCCGTAAGAATTGCTCTGGCACGGGATGCGGCTTTTTCATTTATTTACGAGGAAAACCTTCGGGTTTTACGTCGCTTCGGGGCTGTAATTGTTCCCTTTTCCCCGATACACGACTCTGCTCTGCCGGAAAATGCAGGTGGAGTGATTTTTCCCGGCGGCTATCCGGAGCTTTTTGCAGCGGAGCTTTCCGGCAATACGGCGATGCTGGGGAGCGTAAGGCGGGCCATGCTTTCCGGAATGCCTTCAATCGCCGAATGCGGAGGCTTTTTATATCTGCACAGTTCTCTTATAACGGAAGATGATGCGGAGTACCCTATGGCCGGGATACTTCCTTTCAAAGCGCGTTTTGCCGGGAGAAGCCCTCACTTCGGCTATCTGTCACTTCGGGAGAAGAAGGAGGATTTTCTGCCGGAGGGAGAGGAAATCCGCGGGCATGAGTTCCACTATTTCGAGTCGGAGTCGGAAGGAGAGGACTGTGCGGCCCGAAAGAAAAACGGAAAACGCTGGGATTGCGTTCATAAAACGGAAAACGGTTTCTGGGGCTTCCCGCACCTTTATTATGCCTCCAACCCCGCTTTCGCTTTGTCTTTTACGGACAGGGCAAGAAAATATCTCATGGAGGAAAACAGCCGTGAATAATTCATTTCGCTTTTTTGAAAACAAAGACTGTCGTTTTTATCCCTGTCATGAGGGGATGGAAGAGATAAACTGCCTGTTTTGCTACTGTCCGTTTTTTTTTCTGCGGGACTGCCCCGGAACTCCCCGGATCACGGAAAAGGACGGAAAGAAAATCCGTGTCTGCACCGACTGCGCCTTTCCCCACAGACCGGAAAATTACCCGGAAATGATCCGTCTGCTGAAGGATGCCATGAAAAACGAAGGGTGAGGCACTCTTATGCTTGTAATACCAAAGGGGATTGTGATAAAATATAACGGATTGTAGCAAGGCCGCGGGATTACGGCAGAAAGAGAAAATATGAAAATCACGAAAATCAGCGATAATGAGATCCGGTGCGTGCTTTCCGAGGAAGAGCTTGTAAGCTTCGGAATCAATCTTGATGATATTCTTGAAAAAAGTGAAAAGACCCGGGATTTCTTCCGTCAGATAATGAATCTTGCAGCCAGGGAGCTTGGAATTGACCAGAGTGAGGGAGTGCACCTTGCCTCCGCCCAGATAACGGTTTTAAAGAATAACAGTCTTTCCATCGTATTCCATTCTTCCGATCTTACCGATGCCCTGAAGAGGATAACGGGCGGTGATGTCCAGAAGCTGGTGAAGCTTAAAAGCGATATTACCCAGGCCATTGAACAGGGCGGGAACAACGCGCTGACATATGAAATAAAGCGGGATCTTCTGGATATGATGGAGGCCCAGCTTAAAAGCGAGGGCAATGATTCTCCGGAGGCCTTAAGCGAGCTTAATGAGCTGAGGGCCGATCTTGAGGCACAGGCAGAGGAAGAGGGCATCAAGCTGGAGAAAGAGAGGGAGGAGACGGAGAAGCAGTGCATGGTGGTGCGCTTTTCTTCGATCGACGATGCCATAGACTACTGTGCGAGGTTTAATCTTCCGGAAGAGGGGATTACCAGCTCTTTCTTCCGAAGTGAACGGGAAAATGCCTGGTATCTCTTTATCCTCCGCGGCAGAATGAGTGAGGAGCTTTTTAAAAAGCTGAAAATCCTGTCCGGTGAATACGGCGAGCTGATGGCGGATAACCTTTCCAGACGCACGTTTATTGCAGATCATTCAAAAATGCTCTTTTCGGGAGATGCTATGGAAAAGCTCTCCATGGCAGTCACGACCTGACAGACCTTTAAGGGCATGGGAAACGAAATAATCTGTTCTCTTTCGGAAATGGAGGAGGACAGCAGGGATAAACAGATAGTTGATCTTCGCGCCGGGGCGGAAAGCCGAAGGGTGATATACCCCGGCGCGATTCATATTTGTAGGGAAGATTTTTCCGACCGTTTCGCAGAATTATCCCCCGAAAAACCCATATATCTTCTGGGGCGCTCCACCCGCTCCGGTGCTGAAGCGGCACTTTTCCTCAGGGAGAAGGGCATTGAGAGCCGCTGTGTTGAAGGAGGCTTTCAAGCTGTTGTGTTAAAACGGCTTCAGATCCTGCTTCAGGACAAATCCGCTTCGGAGGAATATTTAAAAAACGCGGAGAGAAGCATAATCAAGCGCTATCGGGATAAGCTGTGGTCCGGATTTGTGAAGGCCATAGGGGAATACCGTCTTATTGAGGACGGCGACAGAATAGCGGTCTGCATTTCCGGGGGGAAGGACTCAACCCTTTTGGCAAAGCTCTTTTCCGAGCTGTATGCCCACGGAAAACGGAATTTTGAAGTGCGCTACCTCGTGATGAATCCGGGCTACAGCAGGGTTAATGCCGGTATTATAGAGAGCAATTTAAGGCTTCTTGACATTCCGGCCGAGGTCTTTGATTCCGAAATATTTAAAATCACGCTGAAGGCGGGAGAGTCTCCCTGCTATCTCTGCGCCAGGATGCGGCGCGGTGCCCTTTATTCAAAGGCGAGAGAGCTTGGCTGCAATAAAATTGCCCTGGGACATCACTACGACGATGTTATAGAGACCATCCTTATGGGGATGCTCTACGGCGGACAGATACAGACCATGATGCCCAAGCTCCACAGCACGAACTTTCCGGGAATGGAGCTGATTCGTCCGATGTATCTTATAAGGGAAGCGGATATAGTGCGCTGGAGGGACGGAAATGACCTCCACTTTATAGAATGCGCCTGCTCCCTTACTGAAATGGCGGAAGGCGCTCCGGCCGGTGTGACGGAATCGAAGCGCGCGGAGGTGAAAGCGCTTATTGCCTCTCTGACGGAAAAAAATCCCTATGCGGAAGCGAATATATTCAGGAGCGTGGAAAATGTCCATCTGGATACCCTGATAGCCTGGAAAAGCAAAGGGGTAAGGCATCATTTTCTGGATGACTATGAGTGTAAAGAGGAGAAGAAATGGCAGTCCGGCTCGTGATATTGATTGTTTTACTGTTATTATCGGCCTTTTTTTCCTGCGCCGAGACGGCTCTCACAGGAGTCAACCGGATTCGGGTACGTTCCCGGGCGGAGCAGGGGGATAAAAAGGCTGTGATTTTGATGAAGATTCTGGAGAATAAGGCTAAGATGCTCTCCTGTATTCTGGTCTGCAACAACGTCGTAAATATCGCCGCCTCCGCCATCGCAACCATGCTTGCCATGAAGATTTCCATGCCGGTCGGGATTATGACGGGTATTGTAACAGGTGTTGTCTTAATCTTCGGCGAAGTCACTCCCAAGCATATAGCCACCGTTTATTCCGAGCCCGTTTCTCTGGAAATTGCGGGCTTCATACAGGCGCTTATGTTTTTGCTCACTCCTGTTATAGCCTTTATCAACCTGATTTCCAGGGGGCTTCTCCTGCTTTTCCGTATTGATCCCGGAGGAGAGGGGGAGGCCATGACGGAAAGCGAGTTAAGGACAATTGTGGATGTAAGCCATGAGGACGGAGTCATCGAGGGGGCGGAACGGAAGATAATCAATAATGTTTTTGACTTCGGGGACAGCATGGCGAAGGATATTATGATTCCGCGTATCGATGTTACGCAGATCGACATCAATGCCGACTACGACACGATCGTGGAGATATTCCGGCTGGAGCGCTATACAAGGCTCCCGGTCTACGCGGAGGATACGGATAATATTGTGGGTATACTGAACATGAAAGACTTCTTTGTTGCCGACAGGGAGAATTTCAAGGTCAGGGATATGATGCGGGAGGGTTACTATACCTATGAACGCAAGAAAACCAGCGAACTGATGATGGACATGCGGCGGGAGAACGCTACCGTCGCAATTGTAATAAACGAATACGGGGCCTCTGTGGGAATTATCACCATGGAGGATCTGCTGGAAGAGATTGTCGGGGAAATCAGGGACGAATACGACGAGGACGAGGTGGATATCATCCAGAAGACAGGAGAAAATGAGTATCTTGTACAGGCCCAGATCAGGCTGGATGATCTTAACGACAACCTCGGGACGGATTTCGATTCCGAGGAATACGATTCTCTGGGAGGCTTTATAATCGAACGGCTGGATCACCTCCCCCATTCCGGAGAGAAGGTAACGGCGGAGAGCGGAGCGACGCTGGAAGTGGTGTCCGTTTTAAAAAACCGTATCGCACAGGTCCGGCTTATTCTTCCGGAGAAGGTCGTAAGGGATGAAAGCGGTTAACATAATGTCGAAAACTGAATCACCGGGGTCAGGTTAACATAACTCAATAAACAAAAATGTCAAAAAGGTTTACATAAATCTAAAAACCTGAAGAGTGCTAAACAAGGTTGACGTAAAAATATTATGTGAAGTTTTTTGGCCGGAAACCGAAAAAACATTTGCCGAAGATCGTCGGCAGAAAGGAGAACGAAATGCAGGAAGTCAGAAAAAAAAGGAACGAGCTTCTCGCGCAAACGGTAATTAAGGGGCTTAAGTCCAGAAATATGGAGGGATATTATGCCTCCGGCCGGGAAGAGGCCAGGGAGATCGCCCTGTCACTGATTCCGGAGGGAGCGAGTGTCACCAACGGAGGAACGTTTTCGGCGGAGGAAATCGGCCTTGTGGATGCGGTCAAAGCCGGTAATTACCGCTATATTGACAGAAAGGACTCAAAAGACAGATATACCGCCGAGAGAGAGGCCTATTCCTGCGACTGTTTCCTTTCAAGCGTCAACGCGATGACCAACGACGGGATCCTCATTAATATCGACGGAAATGCCAACAGGGTTTCGGCCATAGCTTACGGCCCGAAAAAGGTGATTTTTATCGTCGGAATGAATAAGGTCGCGGGGGATGATATCGACAGCGCTTTAAAAAGGGCCAGAAACGAGGCCGCAACCATAAACGCCCAGCGTTTCGGTCTTGATACGCCCTGTACGAAGACGGGAGCCTGTATGGACTGCAAGTCACCTGACAATATCTGCTGTCAGTTTCTGATTACCCGCTATTCCAAACATCCGGGGCGGATACATGTTATTCTTGTAAACGAGGAGCTGGGATTTTAGGGGTATTAAGGAGCTGTTCTTTACTCTTCCTTTTTACGGAAAAATATGATACAATTCCGGAGTTGGTAAGCATCAGCAGAAATAATCCGAAAAGATAAGGAGAAAACCATGAAGCATATCAGAACATTGAATACCAGAGATTATAAAAAGAGCACAAAGACGGGCGGCTGCGGCGAGTGCCAGACCTCCTGCCAGTCAGCCTGCAAGACCTCCTGCACTGTAGGTAACCAGACCTGTGAAAATAAGAAAAAATAAATAATATCATCTGATACCGAATGGTCGGGGCAGGCGTGCTTTGGCATGCCTGCCCTCTTTGCAATGAAAGAGTCGTCAATATGATTCACAGATATAAAAACAACGGTTACTCAATCGTACTTGATGTGTTTTCGGGGGCGGTACACGTGGTGGACAATGTGACCTATGCCCTGATTCCGATTCTCGAGGAAAAGCGGGAAGCTTCCCTGGATGAGTTATGTAAACTTATAAAAGAGGCTGAGCCCGGCAATGATTTTTCCAGAGAGGAGATAGCGGAGGCAGCGGAGGAAATCCGTGAACTCGCAAGGAACAAGACTCTGTATACGGAGGACAGCTACGAAAACTATGTGGCGGACTTCATGGAAAAGCGTCTGGAGAAGCCCGTCGTCAAGGCCTTGTGTCTTCATGTGGCTCATGACTGCAACCTTCGCTGCAAATACTGTTTTGCGTCTGAAGGAGAATATCACGGAAAACGTGCACTTATGAGCTTTGAGACCGGAAAGCGCGCCCTGGACTTTCTGGTTGAAAATTCGGGAAACCGGCGGAATCTGGAGGTGGATTTCTTCGGGGGCGAGCCCCTTATGAATTTTGAAGTTGTAAAGGCTTTGGTGGAATACGGACGCTCGGTTGAAAAGGAGAAAAATAAGAATTTTCGGTTCACCCTGACCACGAACGGCGTGCTGCTGGATGATGAGGTTTTAGATTATGTAAACCGAGAGATGGGAAATCTCGTGCTTTCCATAGACGGGCGGAAGGAGGTTCACGACCGTATGCGTCCCATGCGCGGAGGCGGTCCTTCCCATGACAGGATCCTTCCGAAGCTGTTAAAGGCTGCCGGAAGCAGGCAGCAGAAAAACTATTATGTCCGCGGAACCTTTACGCACTATAATACGGATTTTGCTGCGGACGTGCTCTATCTTAACGACCTGGGCTTTGAGCAGATTTCGGTGGAGCCGGTGGTGGCGCCGCCTTCGGAGGATTATGCCCTGAAGGAGAGCGACCTGCCTGTGCTTATGGAGCAGTACGATATTCTGGCCCGTGAGATACTGAAAAGGAGAGCCGGGGGACATTATGTTAACTTCTTTCATTTCATGATAGATCTTGAAGGAGGGCCATGCGTGGCAAAGCGTCTTTCAGGCTGCGGCGCCGGAGGAGAATACCTTGCGGTCACGCCCTGGGGCGACCTTTACCCCTGCCATCAGTTTGTGGGAGAGGAGAGGTTCCTTATGGGAAATGTTTTTGACGGGGTCATGAACAGGGAGCTTGCGGAGAAGTTTGCCCGTGTCAACGTCTATTCAAAGCCGGAATGCGGGAGCTGCTTTGCACGGTTTTACTGCTCGGGCGGATGCGCTGCCAATTCATGGCATTTTGCCGGAGATATCAACGGGAACTACAAAATAGGCTGTGAACTGGAGCGGAAACGGGTGGAATGCGCCATTATGATTAAGGCTGCGGAGGCGGAGAAGGAATAGCTTTGGAAGAAAAATGGGTTATCCGCAGGGTAGGCGGAGATTACGAGGAGCTTGGAAGGAGATACGGCGTTTCTCCCGTTATCGCGAGGATAATGCGGAACCGGGGGATTATGGAGGATACAGAGGCTGAACTTTTCCTGAGGGGGTCTGAGGCAGCCCTTTCGGACGGTAAGCTTCTTCCGGACTGTATTCGTCTGGTGGAGCTTTTGTCGAAAGCGATAGACGAGGGCCGGCATATACGTGTGATCGGAGACTATGACGTGGACGGAGTGTGCGCCACGGCCATATTTTTCGAAGCGATTAAAACCGCCGGAGGGAAGGCGGATACCAGAATTCCGCACAGAATACGTGACGGCTACGGCCTGAACGAGCGGATTATCAGGGAAGCGGCAGAAGATAAGGTAGAGGTGATATTAACCTGTGATAACGGGATTTCCGCCGCGGGAGAAATTAAGCTTGCCCATGAGCTCGGAATGCAGGTGCTCATTACGGATCACCACTCCGTTCCCAGGGAGGGAGTTCCGGAGGCAGAGGCAGTGGTGAATCCGCAGAGGATAGATAGCGAATGTTCTTTTAAAGAACTATGCGGGGCGGCCGTGGCCTGGAAGGTGGCGCAGGCTTTGTTTGAAAAGCGCGGAATTCCGGAAAAAAAACATCCGGAATTTTTTGAACTGGCTGCGTTGGCAACTGTAACTGATGTGATGCCACTTAAAGGAGAGAACCGAATTCTGGTCCGGGAGGGCTTAAAGAAACTTTAGGATACGGAACACATCGGGCTGAAAGCTCTTATGGAGGTTACCGGGCTTTCCGGAAAGACTCTTTCCTCTTACCATCTGGGCTTCATCCTGGGACCCTGCATCAACGCTGCGGGAAGGATAGACAGCGCGGACGAGGCGCTTATGCTTTTACTGGAAAAAGATGAGGAGGATGCCCGCGAGCGTGCGGTTCACCTCAGAGATCTGAACGAAAGCCGGAAGGCAATGACGGAAAAGGCCCTGGAGGCTGCGACAGAGCTGGCCGGACGGGAGGATTATGTTAACCAAAAGGTTCTTGTTCTCTTTGTTCCCGACTGTCACGAAAGTGTGGCAGGCATCGTTGCGGGAAAGGTTCGGGAGCGGTTTAACCGCCCGGCTTTTATACTCTGCCGTGCCCATACCCCAGACGGGCGGGACTGCCTGAAAGGCTCGGGGCGTTCCATCGAGGCCTACAACATGTTTGAAGGAATGAGCCTCGTTGGCGATGTGTTCTTACAGTTCGGAGGCCATTCCCAGGCGGCAGGCCTTTCGATTCTTCCGGAGAGGCTCGAGGAATTCCGACAGCGTATAAACGAAGGCTGTTCACTGACGGAAGAAGAGCTTCAGAGTGTGGTTAAGATAGATATGGAGCTCCCGTTTTATTATGTTAACTTAAATCTGGCCCGTGAACTGGAGCTGCTGGAGCCTGTGGGTACAGGAAATGAGGCACCGCTTTTTGCTGCCCGGAATATTACCGTTTCGGATATGTGGGTCTGCGGAAAGAGCCGGAATGTTCTGAAGTGCCGTTTAAGTGACGGAAAGGAAAGAAGGGACGGGGTATATTTCGGAGAAGCTGAGGTTTTTATGGATTATGTAAACCAAAAAGCAGGTGAGCCGCTTTCCATGGTTTACAGTATTTCCGTTAACGAATACCGCGGGGAAATGAGCCCCCAGATCACGATCCGCCATTTCCGCTGATATCGTTTTTCTTTTCCTTATAGGAATAAGGTTCGTCATAAAGTTTCTTTCCGCGGCGGATATTTATCATCATTAAGAGGAGATGGATCATCACCGGAATAATGATGGTTAAAAGAACAGAAAGCAGAAAGAGCCTCATGGCCCATGGCGAACCGATGACGGCGAAGACAAGCGAGGCGATATAGAGCGCGGCCAGAAGTACTACCCCCGCGAGGGCGAGAATTCTTTTTATGTCCATGGGGCAAGTATAACACACCGCGAAAGACTCCGAAAGTCCCTGTTGCGGTTCGTTGACATCAAAGAAAAAGACAGATATAATTCAACGAAGATTGATGGAGGTATAAATAAACTATGGCACTATTGAAACAATGGAGAGACAAGGCATATTCCCAGACAGAGGACAAGGGAAAGCTGCAGAAGCTCTGGCAGGCTTATTTCCTGAAAGAAAAGGAGATCTACCGGCAGCTTTTGAAAAATCCGGATGAGGAAGTTAAGGGGACGGTTAAGGAGCTCGCTGAGAAATACGAAGTTGATATTATGACTATGACGGGCTTTCTCGACGGGATAAACGATTCTCTTGTGACCGGAAACGATATCGAGAATATGGAAGAAGACACAGAGGTGTCTCTGAAATTTGATAAGATCAGTCTTTATAAAAACATGGTCGGGGCAAAGGCGGACTGGCTCTATAACCTGGAGGAGTGGGATGATATTTTCACGCCCGAAGAGAAGGAGCAGTACTATAAAGAGCAGAAGCGTTCCACGACCTATGTACGTGAAGGCAGGAAAATCGGCCGAAACGACCCCTGTCCCTGCGGGAGCGGAAAGAAGTACAAGCAGTGCTGTGGGAAATGAGTTATGTCAACCAATTCGAAGGAGCGTAAAAACCATTATGAAAATCACTTTGAAGGATGGTTCCGTTAAAGAGTATGATGTGCCTAAGACGGTACTGGAAATAGCGGAGGATATAAGTCCCGGACTTGCGAGGGCTTCCTGCGCGGGAGAGGTGAACGGGGAGAGAGTGGATCTGCGTACGCCCCTTGAAGAGGACGCGGCTTTAAATATTCTGACCGCCGATACTCCGGGAGGACTTGCCACAATCCGCCATACCGCATCCCATATTCTGGCGCAGGCCTTAAAACGGCTCTATCCTTCCATACAGCTGGCAATAGGTCCTTCCGTGGATGACGGCTTTTATTATGACGTGGATTCCGAGACCCCTATAACGACCGAGGATTTCGAGAAGATCGAAGCCGAGATGAAGAAGATCGTGAAGGAGGATCTGAAGCTCGAGCGCTATGAGCTGCCCAGGGACGAAGCTATAGAATTCTTCAGGGAAAAGGGCGAGAGCTATAAGGTTCAGCTTATAGAGGATCTTCCGGAGGACGCGGCCATCAGCCTTTACCGGCAGGGGGAATTTACCGATCTGTGTGCCGGGCCGCACATTATGTCAACCAAAGGAGTTAAGGCCTTTAAGCTTATGAAGCTGGCCGGTGCCTATTGGCGGGGCAATGAAAAGAATAAGATGCTGACCCGGATTTACGGGACGGCTTTCGCAAAGCAGTCCGAGCTGGACGCCTATCTTTACATGCTGGAGGAGGCAAAGAAGAGGGATCACAGAAAGATCGGCAAAGAGATGGAGCTCTTTATGTTCTCGGACGAGGGGCCTGGCTTTCCTTTCTTCCTCCCGAACGGTATGGTGCTTCGCAACGAGCTCATGAAATACTGGCGCGAAGTGCATACAAGAAACGGCTATCAGGAAATTGAAACGCCTGTTATGCTTAATCAGCATCTCTGGGTCACCAGCGGGCACTGGGATCATTATCAGGAAAACATGTACACCTCGGAGATAGATGAGCAGCTTTTCTGCATAAAGCCGATGAACTGCCCGGGCTCTATTCTTGTTTACCAGAACCGGCCCAGGTCATATAAGGAGCTGCCCCTTCGTTATGCGGAGGTGGGACTGGTGCACCGTCATGAAAAGAGCGGCGCCCTCCATGGCCTGATGAGGGTTCGGGCTTTCCATCAGGACGATGCTCATGAGTTTATCACCATGGAGCAGGTTGGGGATGAGGTGGAACATATTGTCCGCCTTATCGATGAGGTATATAAACAGCTGGAATTCGATTATCATATCGAGCTCTCCACGATGCCCGAGGATCACATGGGCTCCGATGAGGACTGGGAGAAGGCCACAAACGGTCTTAAGGATGCCCTGGAGCGGATGGGGCTTCCCTATGAAATCAACGAGGGCGACGGGGCCTTTTACGGGCCGAAAATCGATTTCCATGTGGAGGACTGCCTCGGCAGAACCTGGCAGTGCGGTACCTGTCAGCTGGATTTCCAGCTTCCGCAGAATTTTGATCTCCATTATGTGGGCGCTGACGGCGAGGAGCATATGCCGGTTATGATACACAGAGTGGTGTTCGGTTCGGTGGAGCGGTTTATCGGCGTCATGATCGAAAACTACACGGGGAAATTCCCGACCTGGCTGGCTCCGGTTCAGGCACGCGTCCTTCCCATTTCCGATAAATTCATGGACTATGCTTATGAAGTGGATGCAAAGCTTAAGGAGGCCGGAATCAGGTCGGAAGTGGATGAGCGGGCGGAGAAGATCGGCTTTAAGATAAGAGAAGCCAGACTGGCCAGGATTCCCTACATGCTCGTTGTCGGTGCGAAGGAAGCCGAAAACGGCAGTGTATCCGTGCGCTCAAGGTTTGCCGGAGACGAGGGGGCAAAAGAGCTTTCCTCCTTTATTGCCGATATCCGGCGTGAAATCGACTCCCGGATTCGTCGGGAAGAGACGGTTCAGGACGATAAATAATAAAGAAAAGACCTGATACCCCGAGGCATTGCCGCGGGGTATTGTTTCCTTTGATGCATACCACGGAGGGTCATGATTACAAAAGAAGGTCTTTCGGAAGAATATAATAAGGTATTGGAGTTTTGCGGGAAATACAGGCTGGGAGATTACGAGGAGAAGCTTAAGGGTAAGCTCTCAGAGCTGAAAGCACCGATAAGGCTCATGATTGCGGGAGAGAGGCAAAGCGGAAAGACCTCTCTGTTTAAAGCGCTTACGGGAAAGCCCGGGACTGAGGACGGGCCGGAACCGGATAATAAGTGGAGCAGGCCCTGGCCGGAGGAGGACGTTTATATCTCGGACACTCCCGCGTTTGAAAGGTATTTAAACAGTATTTCGGGGGCTGAAAGCTCTGCGGGTTTTGGCGGAGGAATACGCTTTGCCGCGGGTGAAAGCCTTGATGACATATATTATAAGGCAGATCTTGTATTATGGTGTTTCCGTACCGACAGCGTAAGTGACATGGAGGTCGGGAAATGCCTCGAATACCTCTCCTCACGGGGGAAAAGGATATTCGGAATCATTTCAAAGACAGACCTTGAGGAAGCGGGAGCTGATCGGGAGAGGGTTCTGCGTGATATCGGGGATCGTTTCCGTAAATACAATCTCTGCGCCTTAATTCCGGGGTACCTCCCCCCGATGCTTGACGGGGACGGGGAAGATGAAAAAAATGAAAAGCAGAGAAAAAGGGAATTCACCACCGGGGAAATAAAGGACGCGGTATGCAATTATATTGCGGAAAACGGGGAGGAAGCGATAAAGCTTTCAAATTCCGAAAAGTATCTTCAGAAGGCCAGGGAAGACATTGTCCGGATAATGCCGGGGCTTTTCGGATTTTTATGTTCAAATTACGATCTGTTCCATAATGCGTGGGATGATTTTTCAAAGGATGACAGTCCGTTTCTGCAAAAGGCGATAAAAGAACTGGAGGAAAACGGTTTTGCTGATATGGACCGCTATTCCGACACGGCTTTTTTTTCCTCTTTATGGGATAAATCAGGAGCGAACGCAAGGAGGTACGCGGAACTGATTGCCGGGGACTTTTCCGGCTGCGGCCTTGTGAGAAGCGGGAAAAGGATTTTCCAGAACTTTCTGTATGACGTGGAAGACGATCTTAAGAGGATTTCCGGAAATATAAGCTGGACGAGGGTGACTTTTTATCTTCACGGCAGGGGCAGAGGAGCCGAAGAGGCGGAATATGAGCTTGAGGAGAGCGGTTCCGGAAACAGTAATAACGGTGTTAATCTGGTGATGGCTCTGGAACAGGCCGCGGACAGCTACAGGAGCATGTTCAGGTTTGACAGAGAAGAGTTTACAAGACTGCTTACCAGGGCATTTTCGGGCGGGATGAGCCCGGAACGTGCTGCCAGCGCGGGAATGACAGGCGTTATTCAAAGCCTGAAGGGACTGCTTGCCCAGGAAAGCTCCGCGATGGCGGACTGTTTTAATGAAGCGAAAAAGACTTATCATATCTCTCTGGAGGAAGGGTTTGAGCTCGTGACCGGAATTACTGAGGAGGATCTGCCGGTAAAGCTTATGGGGCTTGAGCAAAAGCTCTTGAGAATTGTTGATTACAGGAGTGACGGTCTTGTTTATTATCCGCAGAACAGAGACGGGAAGCTGTACTTCTTTGCCTCGGCCTACAGCAGAAAGTTTCAGATGGAACCCGTCTGCACTCAGGAGGAGCTTAGAAGGCTTTTCGGGGAACTCATCGATTATGTGATTGCCCTGCATAAAAAAACGACGAATGATATTATGCGTTCCGCCCTTCGTAATTATCGGGGAAAGGAGGAAGTAAGCAGACCCGAAATTTCATCTTACACAAAGATGGAGCAGGATGCCGAACTGCTTTCCCATCTTCCTGAGCTTAATAAAATAGAATGGTCCGGTGAACGTGACAATATAGAAAACCTGTATGCCGGGAAACAGAAGAAATATAGCGACGAGTGCCTCAGAGAATGGGAGAATCTGTCCGAAAAAGCGGAAAAACATGTGCTGCTTGGTAAAGCCGATGAGATGGAGGAGTTTTTCCGGGATGAATTTGAATATTTCTGCGATGTCTGGAGGAAACAGGCAGAGGCCGATATAGGCTGGTATATCCGCAGCAATTGTCTGACATCCCAGCCTCCGAACATGGATTACAGCGTGTATTACTTTCAGGTTTACCAGGCGCAGCATTGGAACGATAACCTGATTAAGCATATAATTGGCTACAAAAAGCAGGGAAGGCTTCCCGCAGACTGGGAATTTAAGTGGCAGGTCATCAGCACAAAGGGAAAGCCGATGCAGACCCAGGTAAAAGCCGTGATCGCCTCCTTTCTGGACAAAAAAGACCGGCAGCTTTCCAAAATCAGGGAAACGCTGGGGAAGGACTTCTGGGATCCCGGAATCAGGGAAATCGAAGCTTATGGCTGCAGAATATGCGATGAATACTTTTATTCTCTGGAGCAATATCTTAAAACCAATATAATACCGTCCTGGGCTGCCTACAAGTCCTCCGGTTCGGGAAACAGGATTTCCAATATACTGGATTATGCGGCAAAATCCGGAAAACTCCCTGAAAATTTCAGGGACTTTATTACGGGAACGATTCCCGAGCTTAAGATATACGGAAACGTTCTTTCGGGAGACGGCAGGAAAATGTCCCTGCGCTGGAAAGACTACATCAGGAATAAACTGACGGAGTATCTTGAAAAATGGAAATGACGGAAAAATCAGGAAGTAAACAGGCTGCGCGGATTATTGTAATCGGCGGGATTCTCATAGCGCTGATCCTTATACTGACCACGCTGTGGTCGGTGAGGAGCGCCTTAAGGAGCTCGGAGGAAGCCGTAAGGTATGTCAGTAATTTCTACCTCGGAGAGCTGGCCGGGAGACGTGAACAGGTTGTGGCCTCCAATCTGGAAAACTGTATAGAAAACATGTATTCCGCAATCGGACTTATGGAGGAGAGTGATCTTTCCGACGTGGAGCACCTTCAGGCGTTTCAGGCAAAGATGAAGACACTTTACTCCCTGGAAAAATTCGCTTTTGTGGACGAGAACGGCCTTATTTATACTTCCCTAGGTCCCCTGGACAATATTGACGAATACAGCTTTGATTACAATACCATCAGTGAACCCGAGATTTCCATAAAGGATCTTGGTGAGGGTGACAAAAAGGTTATAATCGCCATTCCCGTGGATGACATACCCTTTAACGGAACAAAGCTTGTGGCAAGCTTCATGGAAATCGACATAGAACGGATGCTGGAGGGGCTTTCTCTTCAGACCGGTGAAAAATCCTCCACTTTCTGCAACCTCTACTACAAGGACGGGACATCTCTTACCAATTTTGTTCTGGGAGGACAGGCCGCGGAGAGCAATCTTTTTACGGCGCTGGAGAATGCCGAGTTTTCCTCTGAGAACGGGCTGGATAAGGTGAAGGAAGACTTCAGCGAAGGCAGGGAAGGGAGCATTGCCTTTACTTATCTCGACACTTCGGAAAACATGTACTATGTTCCGGTGGAGGGCACGGAATGGATGCTGACCTACCTTATCAGGGACAGCATAATAAGCGGACACCTGAATGCCATTTCCCGGGGAATCATAACAAGAAGCCTGTTGCAGACGATGATAATTGCCATTGTCATGCTCATCGTCTTCATAATAATCATCAGGCAGAACCGGAAAAACGCCAGAATGGAGCTGGAACGTAAGACAGCGGAGTCTGCAAGCCTCGCGGCACAGCAGGAGCTGGAAGAACGCCTTGCCCTGCAGGAGGAGCTTTTGCAGCAGGAGAGGCAGCAGCGTCAGGCGGACGCCATGATCACAGCCATGGCTTCTGATTACCGCAGCGTATATTATGTGGATTTTGACAGTGATGAGGGGATTTGCTATCGTACCGACCCTGACGGAGAGGGTAAAATGTGGGAACAGCGGCATTTTTCCTACAGTGAGGAAATGACCTGGTATGCGAATCAATATGTTAAGG
>JAILBQ010000088.1 GCA_024680815.1 Lachnospiraceae bacterium
CGGTGATGTTATAATACCGGTATTTTTCCGGCGTGAAACCGCTGTCATAGGAGCAGGACTCCGTGAAATTGTATTTTTCGAAGGTATAGCCGTCCCCGGCTTTAAAAGAGGAAAGAGAATAATTTCCCCCGATGTTTTCCAGTTTTATGGTGGTTTTGAAATCAGTAAAGCTGTTGTTTTTGCATGATCCGCCGTTTTCGATCGTCGCGTCGACGTAATAGGTGCCGGGGAGGCGGAGCTTAAGAACCTGATCATAGGTGGTTTCGGCCTCCTTACCCCATTTACCGGACTTGTCGATGAGCTGGGCTCCCACAGGGTCTGATTCTCCGTCGGCGGTCCTTAAGTTGCTGAACTTGATCTTGTAGTATGAGACAGCCTCAGGGGAAAGATCGTAGCCGTCCTTAATATTGAAGCGGTCGTATTGCTTTGAGGGCTCGTCGGATATGGTATCCATGCTGGAAGAGGGTTCGACACAGAAGGGCGCCATGTGATTGACCTTTGCCAGCTGGGTCGCTCCATAGCCGGAAGCGCGTGTGGTCAGGGAAACAAGGGGCACCTCCGGATTGGTATAAGCATCGGCGAAAGCCTCTTTCATGCGTTCCGTATCCGCCTGAATACCGGACACCGCTCTGTAATAAAGCAGAGGGAAGTTGCTTTCTCTGCTTTTAAAATGAGACCCGCGTTTATAAATAACTAAACGTACGTTGTACTGACCGAATTTACCGAAATTATCATTTGGGTCGGACGACATTTTAAGAGGTGCTCCATTAAGGAACTCCTTCGTCTTATCAATACCAGCTTTAGACAGGAACATGTCCGCATTCGGATCTTCAAACTCATAATATGGTCTATCTAAAGGCCTTATAACATTAGTATCGGAGGGTACCGGGGCATTAACATCTACATATTGAAATAATAAACCGTTATTCCGAAGATCGGTTAACCACGGATCTGATGCCCGAAAAATCATGTAACCTAAGGTACTCATTACCTCCGACCCCGTGAGTCCCAGGGTATAGGTGGAGAAATGGGGCGCGGTAACGGTGGCGGCGTTTTCCTTTTCGTCAAGGGAGGCGGAGAGCTCCTCGGCGCTGTCGAGGGAGTTGTTTAAGTGCCAGACGTGGAAGGCGGTTTCCGCTGAATTCTCTTCCTTATCCTCATCGTTTTTTGCGTTGAAATACTCGTCCAGAAGGTCGACATTGGAGAAGGTGACCTTGACGACGTCGGGATCGGCGGGCTGAAGCTCATTGCCCTCGGCGTCCGTAATCGTGATGTCGAAGGAAATAAGGGAGAGCGGTCCTTTTTCGGGATCGTCCGAGAGGGTTTCCGCGATTTTTTCCGTGATTTCCCCGTCGGAAATGCGTCTGACATTGAGCACGGCGTCCCCGGGGAAGACTCCCTCCGGGGCTTCCACCGTGACACGGATTCCTCCCAGGACCATCATGGCAGAGAAAGCAGGGTAAGGCTCGTTTCCGCTTACGGTTTCTTCGGGTTCATTTTCGCTTACGGTTTCTTCCGGCTCGTTTTCGCTTACGGTTTCTTCCGGCTCATTTTCGCTGACAGTTTCTTCCGGCTCGTTTTCGCTTACGGTTTCTTCCGGTTCGTTTTCACTTACTGTCCCGTCTTCGTCTTCCGGAGGAAGCTCTTCAGGCTCCCCTTTCTCGAAGGAGACATGGATTGTGGGCAGGTCAACGTCGCTTGTGAGCCCGTACTCGGAGATGTCCGGTACGTATACAAACCAGGCGGTTTCATCATCGGAAGCAAAGGTCTCTCCGGAGCTTAAACCCGGTGCGATTATCCAGTTAAGGTCGGTTAAAACACGGGGCTCGCCGTCGGGCAGGAGCTCCATGCCGTAGACGGTTACAGCGCGGAAAGCCTCACTAAGCGCTGAACCTATGGAGGAGACAAGGCCTTCACCCGAACCCTCTTCGGAGGGAATGACTTCGGGAGTTTCTTCCGGGGGCTCCTGGACGGGAGTTTCCTCCGGGGTTTCCGGGGGATCTTCCGGAGCCTGTACGGGAGGTTCTTCGGGAGTTTCCGCCGGGGGATCCGAAGGAGTTTCTACCGGAGCTTCGACCGGGTCTTCGACGGGAGCTTCGACCGGGTCTTCGACGGGAGCTTCGACCGGGCCTTCTTCAGGGATGCCGGGAAGGATTTCGCCTTCGCCGCCTCCGGGCTCTTCTCCGGGTTCCGTTCCGGGAGAGATAACAGGCTCATCCTCCGTGGGCTGATCTTCACCGGGCTGATCGTCGCCGGGCTCTTCCGGGGGGAGTTCCACGACTTCTTCGCCGTCTCCGGGCTCTTTTTCTTCCTCTTCTCCTGCGTAGAGGGTTATATTAAGCTCCGAAGGGAAATTTATGTCCTTTTCGGAGGCACCCAGGGGAAGCACCTGAAAGGCGGTTTCCTCCGGCAGCTCTTCGAAAGCGGTGATGACCCGGCCCTCGGCGGAGTTGTTCGCCGTGACTATGATGTTGCCGAGGCCTATGGAGGTGCTTATGAGAGCAAGCCCCGTAATGCCCGCCAGCAGCCGCTTTCGCGCGACACTGAGATTCATGATTTTTGTGCTCAGGTGTTGTCTTATACGCCGTTTTTTCGCCATTTGCTATGTCTCCTTAAAATCTCCCTTAAATATAGTTCCGCAGAGTCTCTCTGAATGTACAAATTCTGCTGATAATCTGAAAAATCATTTCTTATAATAATAGCATTTTTCTTTTTTTATGTAAAGTAAAACCGCCCGGTTGGATGGTGCTTTTCACCTGACCGGGCGGTTTTGAGATTAACTTATCTTAAGCGTAGGCCAGGTTGGCTTCGTAAAAGCCGGCGATGCTTTCGGGAGAGGGGCAGCGTTTATCTTTTTCCTCGTGCCGCACAAGATCGAGCTGCTGGAGGGAGAGGGCCGCTCCGTCGGATTCCCTGAGGAAGAAGCCGCTGCGGCGGACTTTTCCCAGTTCTTCGTTGTCTTCATTTCTTATGGAAAAATCGGTGCTTAAACTCTTAAGACAGATGGCCCCCACATCCGCTTCTTTGAGATCCAGAAGACGCTCCCGGCCGAACTCGTCCTTTGCCCAGATTTTAAGGCGCTTAAAGATGTCATCGTTTTCGTCGATCCAGCCGTTTCCGTCCCCGTCATATTTCGCCAGCTCTTTAAAGCCGTTGCCGGTTTTTGCGCCGAAGAGCTCGCTCCCGTCGTTGATGATTCCGTCCCCGTTTTTATCCAGGGCTAAAAACCCGCTTCCGGGGCTTAAGGAGTTTATTTTTTCCTCCATGCCGTCTCCGTCGAGGTCGAAGGAAAAGGTCTGGTCGGAAAGTTCACCCGGAGAGCCGTTTAAATGGATCACCAGAGGATCCAGATATACAGGGGAGCCGTATTGGATGTTGAGATTAGTTTCCTCAACGAAAGTGCGGCTCATGGAGACGTTCAGGCCGAATTCGATTTCCCTGCCGTCTTCGGTCAGTACCGTGCCCGTTGTGGAAAAGGTCGTGCTTTCGGTTTCGCTGTGGTAGTGGTACTCCGTGTAGCTTCCCCCGCTCCCTCCGGTCATATTAAAGGCCAGTGCCCCGGAGAGCCCGAGAGGGTCTGACGCGTCGGCTCCGTTCGTCAGGGCTTTCCGGTCAAAGCCGAAAAAGAGGAAGAGAAGGTAGTTTACGCAGGCCGCCTGAAAGCGTTCGTAAGTTTCGTCACGCAGTGCATTTGACCTTGTCGCAAGCCGGGCCTGAAAGGAGCCGTAGCGCTCCTGACTGTACGCATCCCTGCGGATTTCCGTGTAAGTACGTTCGGACTCCATTCCTGTGTTGGATGAAGTGATTCTGATAAGAATGCCTCCTTTCTTAAAAAAAGACTTATAATGTAAAAGGGCAGCGAAAACCGGAGTCCGTCCGGAGGCTTTCGCTGCTCCCTGCAGAAAATATATCGGAAAAAATTTACGGAATGATAAGGGGGTGGAATATTTCGTATATTTGCGCATAGCTGCCTGAATATGATATAATCACTCGCACAAAACAGGGACGAACGAAAGATACTTGAAAGCACTGTCTGCCGGCAGGAGATTACAATGTTAAGCCTTACACATATAAACATTGCAACAATTATACTGGATACCAGTGCCGTCATCATTGCATGCGGTATTCTGGGAGAAACAAGGTTTATGCGGCGCAGCGGCAGGAAAGCCGACGTTCTGTTTTTCCGGCTTTTACTTCTTACCATGGTTTTGGCAGTTTCTGATATCGGCGGATATATCACTGAAAACAGGGCAGATCCCCTGCTCGTAAAGATCCAGCTTTTTTCCATGAGTCTCTTCTATCTGACATTTGTTGTTCTTTCCATGTCCTGGTTTGACTATTGCCTTTACAAGTTCAAGAATGAACAGAGAGAGCCTGAGGGCGGCGTGAAGGCGGTTCATATTCCGGGAATGATTACTTTTGCTGTTATTATCCTGAATATTTTTACGGGGATCATATTTCAGGTGGATGACCGGGGAGGATATCACCGGAACTTCCTGTTCATTCCCATGTACCTTGTGCTGATCTGTTACATTGCCGCCGGCTTTGTCATGGTAGGAAAATACAGGACTGTCCGGAAAAAGAAGCTGATACCGCTCTGGCTTTACGTAATGCCTGTTTTGCTCAGTATAGTTATCACTTTTTTTGTGGGAGAAGTGTCGATGGCAGCGATCGGAACGGCGATTTCAATTGCGTTCACT
Source organism: Lachnospiraceae bacterium (assembly GCA_024680815.1). GTDB lineage: Bacteria > Bacillota > Clostridia > Lachnospirales > Lachnospiraceae > NK4A144. The sequence continues at coordinate 4,701 of JAILBQ010000088.1, forward strand.
CATCTGGGAACCATGAATGAGGTAGCTGAGATCAGCATCAGGGAGACGGGACAGTAATGGGATCAGAAATAGCAGGTATGACTTTTGCCGGTGATATTATACACGTTACGTTTTATGCCAATGCGGCAGCGATAATCCTTTCGCTGGGCGTTCTGGTGCTCTGCAGCAAAGGTGTCATCCGGGATCCCTTCGAGGGGAAGATCTTCCGGGGGCTTCTGCTGGCAACATTTTGCCTCACCCTTTCGAATGGGCTGGATTTTTCGGGAACGGATGCGGTTCTGCCAGTATTTCTTTCCGGGCTGATTATGACAGTAAATGAACTTTTGATTAACGCGGTTGAGATACTGTGGCTGTGCTATGTGAATTACCGCATCTACAGGAGCCGGGATTTTCTGTTCAGGATCTGCATAAAGCGGTTCATCCCTCTGTTTGTCATTGCTGCGATCACATTTTTGAACCTGTTCTTCGGTTTTCTTTTTTATATTGATAATGATCATGTCTGGCATGTTTCATGGTGGCAGGGACTCTGTGAGACGATCAGATTCTTTTATATTATAGCCTGCATCATCCAGGTTTCTTCCTATAAGAAAAAACACCGGGAATTTAAATTTTTCACGGTGGCGGGGTTTGTCGTGCCCATGCTCGCAGGTACCCTTTATACGGCTCTTTCTCCGTATTCCGTTATTCCGCTTGGTTTTGCGATCGGACTTACCAATGTTTATGCGGGCATTATCAATGAGACGAGCTTCCTTGACCGTGAAACGGGATATTTCAACAGATTTTATTTAAGATATCTTGAAGCCGATATCAGAGACCATGTTATTCCCGTAAAAAGCGCCATGACCTATCGCCTGGGATCCCCGGAGGACATGAAGGCGTTTTCCGAATGCCTGGACCCGCTCCTGCCCGGAAAGTGCGTGATGGTGCGTTACAATCCGACTACGGTCATCATGCTTGCAGGGGTCTCCGACCGCTTTGCGCTTCGCATGATGAAGGAAGATGCGGAAAACGGTCTCAAAACACTTCAAAACGGCTGTACGGAAGAAGACGGATTTATAAGCATAGAAACGTTTGTCCGGAAAAAAACGGATTCGGATCTGGTATTTTATCAGCAGGTGCTGCAGAAGGCTGATGTCAGACAAGGAGCGGAATGATGCTGGATATAGAGACGATCCTCGAGTATAATATGGAAAAATATGGCCCTTTCCTGGGGGAGGATATGATTCAGGATGTGCACAGAGAATTTTACCGCGCCTATGGAGCTTCTGACGGGGAAGAAAACGCGGTGGGGGTTATGGTTTACGAGATCTGTGACGCGGACAACGAAGAGGAGGATACCAAAAGCCGGATAAGACTGCTGACCTCGGAAAACGACGAGGCACTGGATCTGCTTCAGGAGATGTACAGGGAGGAAGGCGTTTACGGCGAGGATATACGGGAATCTTCTTATTGGCTGGAGGAGGAAAAGTGCGCTTTTTCCTGTGAAAGGGCAGGCTTTTCAAAGGAACGGAAGGAAAGCGAGACCGTTATCACCACTTTGGCGAAAGCATCAGAAATTCCCTTTGTGGTCAAGTTAAAAAAGTTTCCGCCGTACATCCGCAGTATTGACAGCCTTTCACCGGAAATGTTCCATCAGGCCGTTAAAGATGCCCTGTTCAGCGGAAGAAAGGGACTTTTGGAAGATCTGGGATATCTGGAGAAGGAATGGTTTGAAAATACGGTTTCCGCATGTACTATCACAGATGATAAGGTGAGCGGGTTATTTTTAATCAGGGTGACAAAATCCGGTATCATAGAGCCGGTGCTGCTGGTTGCTTCCGGTCCTGACTCGAGGCAGAATCTGGCGTTGATGATCGCTTATGCCGTAAAAAAGGGCATAGAAAGATATCCGCAAACTAGTCAGATCAGGATCAACAGGGCCAGAAAAGAGATTACGGCTCTTGTAGACAAGTTGTTTCCGGGTATAAAAGGGAATGAAGCTTTTTTCGGAATCAGAAAGGAAGGGTAAAAGAAAGGAAGCGGTATGGACAGTTTTGAATTAATGCATAACGCGCCTGAGAAGCAGAAGCTTTCCAAGGAAGAGCCCGAGCTTACCATGACGCAATCTGTTTTTGACATGGAACCGGTATATGCCAATGAAGTCCTGTCAGAGAAAGAGATCGAGGATAGCAGGAAGGAGCAGATCGAGAAGAACAAATTCCTGTACGAGCATCAGATTATAGATCTGACAGGGGAAAAGCTGGAAGAAGATCTGAAGCCAAAGGAAACCACCAGCTTATTGGGAAAGATGGTCGCCTCCAAGATCAGGGTTTTTAATAAGAGCTTTTCGGATAAGGTCTTAAAAGATAATCTTAACCTGTTTAAGTTAAGAACTGCCGAAAAAGATGCAAACTATTCCAATCATGAGCTTTATCTTTCCATGGCTGATCTTAAGGTTATCCACGAAAAATTCGGTGTCGATGAAAAGATCGACGGCTCTGTGGCGATAGATGCGATCTTAAGGCTTTATACGGCATCAGATGCATATATGAAGAGCCATGGCGGTATTTCAATCTTTCCGAATGCCAAAGCAAGAAAGAAGGCGGCAAAGGATTGTCTTGACATGTCAAAACAGTTCTTCAACAATCTTATAACCGCCGATGATGAAGCAAAGATACAGAGCTCGGGGAAGTATGCCCTGGAAATCTCGGGTAAAAGTCTGAGCAATCTGGCGAAAAGAATGAAAGATGCTGCCAGGGCCCTGAAGAGATTTGAAAATTTCAGGAGTGATTCGGGGGCTGTCATGAGCCCCGAGCAGATCATAGAGGCCAAGCTGGCATCCCTTAAGCAGTATGACGAGGTGATACGGCTTTACCGTTTTCATTTTAAGCCCAAGGAATGGACAAGCGCGGCCAGAGAATGCATTGAAGAATACGAGAACCTGCTCCGCATGGAACTGGTGATAAAATACAACAGGGAGCTGAAGGCCGAAAAAGCGAAAAAAGCCGCGGAAGAAGCTGAGAAATCCGGGAAGAAAGCGGAAGAGACAAAGCAGAAAACTTTCAACCAGCTCATGGAAGAGCACCTGGAAATTGAAGATAAAAAGAAGGATAAGAAAAAACTGGATCCGTCCCGGGTTGACAGGGGACTTAATGAAGCACAGCTGAAAGGGATCGGGGAGATCGATAAATGGCTGATCGAGAATGCGGAAAACGGCGGACTTGCGGGGCTGCTTCCTTTTATCAACTTTAAGAATGACAATGCCAATTTTGTGAATGCTCTTTTAGCTAAATCCAGGCGTGAAAGGCTCTATATTTACTATATGGTGGAGAGCAATCACAGAAAGAACCCGACCTTCACCGATGTTGCCATTTCGCAGAATGATTATATACCGACCCTTGAGGGGTTTAAGGACAGGATGTTAGCCACCAAGCTTAAAGCTTATAAGTATTTTACCGGCGGCTATACATATATGCATAAACTGACCCAGGCCAATCTGTTAAGTGAAAAGAACAAGGATCTTATCGAGCATACGGCGAATCTGCAGAATAATATTGTGACGGAAAAGCCCGCCAATGAAAATTTGACTCCGCTGGAGGAGCTTCGTCAGGACAGACTGAAGGCTTTTGAGATGATCTATGTCGAGCTCAACGGGTATCGCAGCCAGCTGCAGAAAGCACAGGCTGCCAGGGGCGCCGACAAAAAAACCGCCGAGGCCGCTGCCAGGGAAAATGCCGTAAAGATGCAGGCAAAGATAAAGGAGCTGCTGGATAAGGATCTGGAAATACGGATCCGTGCGGAGGCTTACTTAAAATCCCAGGATAAAGAACAGAAAAAGGATATCGTTAACAGAAATTTTTCCAAAAAGAATGATCTTAAAGAGCAGACCGAATATGCGAAGCTGCTATTGGGAACCGCTCCTTCCAAAGTTATCCTGGGAGCGCATGTTAATAAGGAGAAGGTTTTTACCAGCTGGACCTTTGGACTGGATGAAAAGAGCTGGCAGAATCTTAATTTGTGGTCCGGATCCGTAGCCGGTGCACTTGCAGTTGTGTCTTCGGCCATGACCATCATCAGCTCCGCCATAAATCTGGTGAGCAGACACAGTGAAATGAATATGTCGGAGATGGTACAGAATACGCTGGAAATCGCCAAGGGAGGTCTTGACATCGCCACGATGGGGTCCAATATAGCTGATCTTGCATCGAAAGGAGGAGAATACGGTTCGATCGCATCAAATGCAACGAAGACGCTGGGGGCTTTGAGTGCCGGCGTCGATATCTTTCTTGCAAGGACAAAGCTCTCTAACGCTCGTAAATCGGAGAAGTCATACGATACGGTAAAAAAGCTGTTTGATGAAAAACATGCCGGCATTAATGAAGCCGATCAGAAGACAAAATACGAGAAGGGCATGCTGAAGCTTTCTAAAGATCTTATCAACAGGAAATACGCTTCCGGACGGTATAATGCCCTGACCGGCTACAGTACGTTTCTGTCGTTGGTGATCCCCGGTGTAGGTGCAACGATAATGGTCGGTGTGGCCGGTGTGGGAGGGCTGGTTTCGACCATACATGATATACGCAGAATGGGGAAGATCAGGGAAGGCATGTTTGATGCTTACTATAATGTTGATGAGCTGACCAGAAAGGCTCTGGAAGTAAAGAAGCAGAACTGTCTTGATCCGGATTTATATGTGGAGCCGGATGTGGAAATGTTCCGGCCAAGTGTGCGGCAGGCCATCTGTGCGGCTGCAGGATTAAGTGACCTGGAGTCGGCGGCGGATCACATAGCAGCGGAATACGCGAACTTTGTATGCGATAAGCTGTTTGGGGAAGATCCCGTTCAGGGGGATGAAAGAAAGCAATATATAGAGGTCGTCAAAATGTTCGACCTGCCCTATGATGAGGAAAAGAAGATACCTTCAAGAGCAGCGCTTTGCGAGAAGATGAAAGGAGCCTAAAAGAATATTATGAAGAAAAATGAAATTATTGCTATGAGAAATGAACTTTTGGACCGTTTGGCGGAGGAATTCCAGGATTCTTATATTCCTGCCGTCAGGAGTGAAAGTGAGGATCCTGAAGCGCCGGGGGTCGTAAGAGCGATACTGGACCGCATCGGAGGCGATGAGGGAGACGGAGAAGGGGTAATCGGTGAGTTCTTTTTTACTCCAATGAGCTCGGAGGATGACCAGGTTCACCTTTTCAATGCGATGCTGACCATTTCCGATCAGATCCCGGAGGACAATCTGCCTGCGTTTTTTGAAGCCATGAGCTACATCAATTTCCATATCCCGCTGGGATGCTTTTCTTATGATAAGGACCATACCTACTTCTGCTTCCGCCTGTCGGTTTCCATCCCGATCGGTTTCGATAAAGAGGCAATATACGGCCTTATGAACGCAGCTGCCGCGAATGCGGCGAATGTTGCCGATACTTATATTCCGATGCTTACGAAAGTGGCTGAGAATAAATTCAGCGTTGATGAAGTGATGGATGTCCTGGGCGGCCGCAGGGCCTGATGCTTCGGGAATACCAGAGTAATCGGAGGAGGTGCCATGCGGTTTGTTTCGTGGAATGTAAACGGCCTTCGCGCCTGCAGGGAGAAGGGGTTTCTCGAGAGCTTTGAGGAGCTTGGGGCGGACGCCTTCTGCATTCAGGAAACGAAGCTTCAGGAGGGTCAGATTGAGCTCGACCTTCCCGGGTATCATCAGTACTGGAACTATGCGGAGAAAAAGGGGTATTCGGGCACTGCGATTTTTACCCGGCGGGAACCGGAGAAAGTGAGCCTGGGCATCGGGATAGAAGAACACGACCATGAGGGGCGGGTCATCACCCTGGAATATCCGGAGTTCTTCCTGATAACGGTCTATACACCGAATTCCCAGGACGGTTTAAAGCGCCTTGACTACCGCATGACCTGGGAGGACGCGTTTCTTGAATATATTAAGGGGCTGGATAAAATCAAGCCTGTTATCTTCTGCGGGGATCTCAATGTGGCCCATGAGGAGATAGATTTAAAGAACCCGAAGAGCAACAGGAAAAACGCTGGGTTCACCGATGAGGAGCGAAACAAAATGACTGTTCTTTTATCGGAGGGCTTCACCGATACCTGGCGTTATTTTTATCCCGAAACGGCCGATATCTATTCCTGGTGGTCCTACCGCTTTCATGCCAGGGAGAAGAACGCGGGGTGGCGCATAGACTATTTCATCACCTCTGCGAGGCTGGACGGAAAGCTTAAGGGAGCGAAGATACACACGGAAATCTACGGCTCGGATCACTGTCCGGTGGAGCTGGAGATTGATATATAATTGATTATGTAAACCGCCTTGCGGCGAACATGTGGTCAATACAAGATGTTGTGTCAACATAAGAAAATTATGTCAACATGAAGACATAAAATTGTTATGTAAACCTAAAGCTAAAATGGTATTATGTCAACCTATATCCGGCATTGAGTTATGTAAACTGAAAATTATGTAAACCTGAAAAAGGAAGAATATGGAAATAGTCAGAGCAACAGATAAGGATATTCCAGGTATCCACCGCCTTTTATCCCAGGTGGAGGAGGTGCACAGGAAGGGCCGGCCCGATATTTTCAGACTGAACGCGCGAAAATATTCCGACGAAGAGCTCGGGGAGCTTCTTGCGGACGGGAGCTTTGTGATATTTGTCTGTCACGGAGAGGAAGGAGAGGTGCTTGCCCATGCCTTCTGCCAGATTAAGGATATAAGGGGCGACGCGGTCTTAATCGACAGAAAGACGCTCTATATCGACGATATCTGCGTGGAGGAGACCGCCCGTGGAAGGGGCATCGGCCGGGCGGTATTTGACTTTGTTATGGATTATGCCGGAAAAGAAGGGTTCTACAACGTGACCCTCAATGTCTGGGAATGCAATCCCGGGGCCAAAGCCTTCTACGAGTGTATGGGCATGAAAATACAGAAATACGGCATGGAAATGATTCTGCAGTGAAGCCCGTCTTTTCAAATGCCCTTTTTTCGGGTATAATTAAAGCGGTTTTTACATTAATAAGGAGGGAGAATTATTATGGCTTGTTTTTTGGTTTCGGCGGCTGAAGCGGTGGTTGTGACGGCTGCGAAAAAGGTGGAGGAGAAGAAGGAAGCTGCCCTTCCGGAGGCGGTTAAGGAGGAGAGGGCGTATCATATCCCCCTTTCCCATAAGCTTGGCTGGCTTTCCAAAATGCTGTGGGGCGGGGCGTTTTTACTGCTGATTGAGCACATGTGGCACGGTGAGGTGGTGCCGTACTTCCCTTTCCTTACGGCGATGAAGAGCCCGGAGGATACCGCGGAGATGTTTCATGAAATGGCTACGGTCGGGGTGTCCATGGCGCTTCTGGTGACTCTTGTCTGGCTTGGAATGGTGGCGGTCTCCGTCGTCATTGAAAAGCGGAAGAACGCGGAAAGAGAGGGAGCGTGACATGTGTCTTATTATAACTTTCACGGCGGCAATTCTTTCGACGGTGCTCTGGTATTTTCTTCTGCACGATGAAAAATACCATTTCACAATGCTTCTTTACATGTTCTGGGGAGCGACGCTGATGTGGACGGTTGACGGGATTTTTTCCTACGCGGGGGGAGAAGGCTTCTTTGATCTGAGCGCCTCCGACGCGGCTCTGGGAATGGTTATAGTGCTTTCGGCCCTGGCGGTATGGGTTGTGCGCATCCTTGTCTCCGATCCTGGGAATGTGCTTAAAAACAGGCTTTTTTCAAGAATGTAACATAACACATATAATGCAAAACGGAGTTCCCGTGGGGAGAGGGAGCTCCGTTTTAATGTTTAAAAAAGGGAGGGAGCCGTTTGGGCTACCAAACGGCTCAGCATGAAAAAGATTTAAAAAAGTTTAACGAAGAAGTAACTGGAATGCATTAATATGCCGTCTCCAACGATACTATAATAACAGGCGTCTGTGAAGAAAATTGGAGCAAAATGTATACATTTTGTGAACAGATATGAAAAATGACTATATTTTGTACACAGTTATGTTATAATCAAATTCAAATAATGGTGAGTATAAATTCGTTAATTTGGGAACTACGGCAGGAAACATTCTGCAGATCCACGATTACAACAGGAGTTTTGCAGTGAATACAGAGGAAATCAGAAACGGGGAAGAAATAATTTTAAAAGTCAGCGGGAAGGTAGACGCGATTACCGGAGATAAGTTTCAGCAGGAGATTCTTCAGAGCTTTCGGAAGACAACCGGCCTGGTGATCGATTTTACCGAAGTCGTTTTTATTTCCAGCGCGGGACTTCGCGGTCTTCTTATAGGGCAGAAAACAGCCAATTCCAAAGGGGGATATATGAAGGTTAGGGGAGCTTCGCCCTCAGTTATGCAAATTTTCAAGACCACCGGCTTCGACAAGATGCTGACCATAGAGTAATCTCATGAACGAAAAAGGACACAAATCCGGCGGGATTCTGATGAAGAAATACCGCCAGTATCTTCTTCCCTCGATTCTGACATCGCTTGCTCTGGCGTTAAACGAATTCGTAGACTGCATGGTGATTTCGAACCTTCTGGGAAACGACGGCCTTGCGGTTGCGAGTCTCGCCTGCCCTGTCATTCTTTTTATCGCGGCCTGCTATGTGATCCTCGGAAGCGGCGGTTCCACTTTCTACGCGGTGCTCCTCGGAAAATGGGAGAGCGAGAGGGCGGGAAAGGTTTTCAGGATGTCCATGATAATGGCTGTCGGAACCGGGCTTCTTCTGCTTGCGTTCGGATGGATTTTCGGCACACCCCTCGTCGCCCTGTTCTGCCCGGATGAGGTTCTCCGTCCCGCTTTTTCCACCTACTTTCATACCCTGTTATATACTGCGCCGATTTTAACGGCGATGCTCACCTTTGTCTGGTTCCTGCCTCCCAGCGGCGCACCGGTGGTGGCCACCGTTGTCAATATCGTTTCCAACTGTCTCAACCTTGTGATGGATTTCGTTTATATCCGCATCTTCGGTATGGGAGTCGAGGGTGCGGCCTGGGCCACGGCCACCGGCTATCTTATCGGAATGGTGGTCATGGTGGTCATGATCAGGGTAAACAAGGTCAGAATCGCCAATGAAAAGGTGGGGTTCAAGGATCTTTCCATGGCACTGACGATTCTGGCTCTGGGCTCGTCCACCTCCGCGCTTCAGATCTGCTTTGCGATTAAATATGCCTTCAGCAACGGCCTGGCTGCGTCTTACGGGGGCAGAATGGGAGTTGTGGCGTTTTCTCTCTGTCTCCAGACCTTTTCCCTGGCCTCGGTTTTTCTCCTCGGAGTGGCGGATACGGCCCAGCCACTTTTTGCAATGCTCAGGGGCCAGAAGGATTATGTGGGAGAGGGGGTCGTTTTAAGGCGGTCCCTGTCGCTCCAGCTTATTTTTTCGGTTGTGCTTGTGATTCTTCTGGAGTGTTTTCCCCAGGCCGTTACCGCTGCCTACAAGGTACAGGATCCGGAAACGCTGGAGCTTGCCCTTAAGGGTATCCGCATATTTTCCCTGAGTTATCTTTTCCGGAGCGTGTGCATTCAGTTCATGCGTTTTTTTCAGGTGGAGGGAAAGACCAGATACGCCCTGTTTATCAGCTTTTTTGACGGGCTTGCCGTTATGCCCATTATTCTTGTTTTATGCGGAATAATGGGGATAGACGGGCTGTTTCTGGCATATCCCGTCGCTTCGCTCATTTTGCTTATCGTAATTCTTGCCATAAATGCCGTAACATATAAAAAGAATCCGGAGCAGTATACAGGCGTTCTGCTCCTGCAGAAAGATCTGGGAAGCGTGGCAAGTCTGAATCTCACCATTGCGGACAAACCCGAGGAGATTTCAGCAGCCAGCGAAAAGATGATAGATTTTGCCCGGGAAAACAAAGTTCCCGGCAGGCAGGCTTTCCGCCTGGGGCTTGTGTGCGAGGAAATGGCGGTCTATACCCAGAACCACAGGAAGGAGCCGGGGGAGATTGACCTCCTGCTTCGAATTCTTAAGGAGGAGCTCATCCTTAATTTCCGGAGTATCGGCGCGCCCTTTAACCCGATGCAGGGCACGGAGGAGGATCTGCCGGAAAATATCATTCTGCTTCAGAAGACCGCTTCACAGATTTCGTATGATTATATAATGGGAATGAATTCCACAAGGATCGTGGTCGCCATAGAAGAAGAAAAACCCCGGAGAAAGAAACAGGCGGCTGAGGAGTGACAGAGCCGCAAAAAAGCGGCAGAAAGGGAGATAAATGAGAATTGCTGTTTTCAGCACAATGGGACACGAACCGTCTTCGTCTTACGTACCCAGACTGGACTTTTTTCCTAAAAGGGCTTCGCAGTGGGACGAATTTGCCGGAATGCTCCCGGATCCGGAGATTACGGTATACTGCTGTCTGCCGGCGGGACATATTCTGGACGCCGCGGCGGATAAGATTCATGTGCGGCCTCAAAAGGTGAAATATGTAGTCCTTAAAAAAGACGCCTCCATAGAGGAAATTGTTGAACGTATAGCCTCTGACAGGCCTGACGTGGCCGCAGCCATAAGTATTCCGGATGCGGTGTACGACTGGAATCCGATCCGGGACGCAATGGTGGCCGAGGCTCTTCGCGGGCGGGGGATACGCGTGGTCGCAAATTCCGTTTTTACGGCGGCCGTGTCCTTTGATAAATGGCGTACGTCTCTTCTTTTGCGCCAGAACGGTTTTAAATGCGCAAAGGGATTCCATGTGTACCCCGAACTCTATTACGCCGAAAAACGTATTCCGGAGATAATAGACAATGTTTACCGGGAATATGTTCATCATGAAATGAAGGCGCTTTCCTTCCCGATTATCATCAAACCCTGTTCCGGAGCGGGCTCGGCAGGCCTGCAGGTGGCGCATACCTTTGAAGAGGGGATATTCAGGCTGGAGGAGAGCTTAAAGGAAACGGATGTAATGGTGGAGGAGAAGCTGTCGGGAATAAGCTTCGGTGCCGAGGTCTTCGGCGGCTCCGGAAAATATTACGCTTCTCCTCCGTTTATGGTTTCAAGCGCCGCAGACGGCATCGGGGATCCGTTCACAGGCATGAGGTTCGGGCCGATCACCGACGGGAAGTATCGCGTAAACGAGCTCAGGGAAATGCTTGTGAGGCTGGCCGGGCTCCTTTCCGTCGAGGGAAACGCAAATGTGGATCTTATTTTCCATGAGGGGGAGTGGTATGTGATCGAAATCAATCCCCGCTTCTCGCTTTTAAGCCAGCTGATCGCGGTGTCCCAGAATCGGAACTTCTTCGATCTGCTGATCGGTATGGCCGCGAAGCCGGAGGAAACCGGAGTTATGAAGGAGCCCCTCAGGTTTTCGTTTGATTTTAAGACGCCCTCGGTTCCCGACGAGGAGCTGGAGAAGATGGTTTCGGATATTCCGAGTATCCGTTCAGTCATGCGCTGGTCGGGACAGGTGTCGGAGACGGAGACAAGGGCGACCTGTGAATTTATTATGGGAGGCTTTTCGGACAGGACGGAACTTCTGGAAGAGGTGAAGAAAATGCATGATAAGTTCGGAAAGCTCGTAACGGATGAACTTCTGGAAAAAATCCGGAAGTTTATCGGACTGACGGAGTGAAGTCCCGCACGATAATAAGAGGAGAAACAGGAGATGGGAGATAAACCGAGAAGACCGATAAGACAGAAGGTTTCGCGTATGGTCATGATTATTCTTATGACCGCCCTGCTTGTGACAAGCGGAATGGGGCTTTTAAGCATGTTCCGCATAAGAAGGCAGGGAGAGAGTGCTCTGGTCGGGAGAATGGAGAATGAGATCACGACGCTGGCAAAGGACAGAGCCGAGCTTGCGGATACGGTCTTAAGCGGCTATGCAAAGGATGTGGACCGGTTTGCCGCTTTTGTCGAAGAGCTCTATAAGAAGCCCGAAGACTATGTAAAAAAGACGGTCGAACCTCCGCTGGAGGCTAATGACGGGAAGCTTTCCCTTCAGCTGGCGCTGGAGAGCGAAGTGTACAAAGCTGAGGATATTGAAGAGGAGGCAGAGCTCCTCGGAAATGTGGAGCAGATATTCTATCCGGTCATGTCCTCGGATGACGGTGTGATCACGTCTGTCTACGTGGCTACGGAGAGCGGCTTTATGCTGGCTTATGATACCCAGTCGGCTATTAAAGCGCCGTTTCCGTATTCGAGCCATTTTGACAGAGACTGGTACAATGCCGCGAAAGAAACCGGGGGAACCGTTTTTTCAGACGTCTATCAGGACTTGGTGGGAAGGGGACTCACGATCACCTGTGCCGAGCCGTTTTACCGGGAAAACGGAGAGGTGGCCGGCGTTGTCGGAATGGATATCCTGATTTCTAATCTCTATAATTCCGTTGTGGCGGTGGATCTCGGAAACGACGATGCGTATGCTTTTATGACTGACAGTAAGGGAAATGCCATTTCCCCGGATTCTTCCGCCACCACGATCGATGATGATCCCGAACTGGATGAGGCGACCCGGTCGGCCATACGCAGCGGAGAAACCGGTGTAAAATTAACCGATAAGGGCTTTTATTATTCCTATGCGCCGGTTGAATGCACAAACTGGATGTTCTGCACCCATGTTCCGCGCTCCTACGTTCTGGAGCCGGTTAAGAATATGGACAGCGCCATCAGGATTCTGATTTTCTTATTCGTAGTGGTGTTTATCGCCGTGATTGTCTGCATGACTGTTGTAGTACGGCGGTTTTCGGAGACTCTCACAAAGCCCCTTCTGGCTCTGGGGGAGGATGCGAAAAAGATCAGCGAAGGCGATCTTGAGCATCAGGCCGTGATTCACGATAACGATGAAATCGGGGATCTGGCCATGCGGTTCAACGAAATGGGAGTTTCCCTCAAGAGCTATATCGAGGATCTGACAAAGGTCACGGCCGAGAAGGAGCGTATCGGGGCGGAGCTGAACGTTGCGACCCAGATTCAGGCGGACATGCTTCCGAGAATCTTCCCCACCTTTGCGGATAAGGCGCAGTATGATATGTACGCAACCATGAATCCCGCCAAGGAGGTGGGAGGAGACTTTTATGATTTCTTCATGGTGGACGATACGCATTTGGGGCTCGTTATGGCTGATGTTTCGGGAAAGGGAGTCCCGGCGGCGCTCTTTATGGTCATAGCGAAGACTCTGATCAAAAACCGGGCAATTATGGGCGGGAGTCCCGCTGAGGTTCTCTCCTATGCCAACGACCAGCTTTGCGAGGGAAATGAGGCGGAGCTTTTTGTTACGGTCTGGTTGGCGATTCTCGACATAACCACAGGCAAGGGGGTGGCGGCCAACGCCGGACACGAGCATCCCGCGATCCGCCGTGCCGGAGGAGATTTTGAGCTCTCCGTATACAGACATTCCCCGGCCGTGGCCACAATGGAGGGGATGCGCTTTAAGGAGCATGAGTTCGAGCTAGGTCCCGGGGATTCCCTTTTTGTCTATACCGACGGTGTGGCGGAAGCTACAGATGCGAACAATGAGCTTTTCGGAACGGAGCGGATGCTTGCGGCTCTTAACCGGGATCCCGGAGCTACGGCCACTGAAATGCTGAGAAACGTAAAGACTGCTGTGGATGAGTTTGTGGGAGAGGCGCCGCAGTTTGACGATATCACGATGCTCGGAATCCGGTATTTCGGAGGGCAGTAAATGATAAAATACAGGAGTTCCTATGAGCAGTGGATGGACTGGTTTATAAGAGACAACAAGATCGATATTTCCTCCACTCTTGTGGAGGAGGTTATCGACGGGGAGCTCTGCAAATATACTGTAAGCGAATTTTTAAACCGGACCTATGACTTTACCGAGCTGGAGCAGGAGGATATCCGCACAAATCTGACAAAGCAGGCGCTTATAGGAGAGCCTGTGAAGGATTACATGCGGAAGCGCTGTATCGAAATGATAGAGAGGGATCTTAAGAAAACAAAGCATAAGCCCACTCATTTCTGGGAAGAGGAGTGAGGCTATGAGTGACATCTATACCTTTTTTGCGACGATTTCCCGGATGAAATATATAGAGCGATGGGCTCTGATGAGAAATTCCCGGGCGGAAAATTTAAGCGAGCACGCCATGGAGGTGGCAATGATCGCCCATGCCCTCTGTACCCTGGGCAACGTACGTTACGGAAAGCAGCTTAACGCGGACAGGGCGGCTCTTATCGGCCTCTACCACGATTCCTGCGAAATAATAACCGGGGACATGCCGACCCCGGTTAAATACTATAATGAAGATATAAGAAAGGCCTATAAGGAAGTCGAGCATGTGGCGGAAAGGCGGCTTTTAGAGCGGCTTCCGGAGGATATAAGGCCGGTATACGAAAATATTTTCTTTTACCCCGACGAGGAAAACGAAAAATATATGCGCGCTCTCGTGAAAGCGGCGGATAAGCTTTCGGCCCTGATTAAATGCGTTGAAGAGGAAAAGAGCGGCAACACCGAGTTTAAAACCGCCAAACGCTCTCTGGAACGCACCATAGGGGAGATAGCGGAGAAATATCCGGAGGTCAGGGATTTTGTGGAGCAGTTCCTGCCGTCTTACGGAAGCACTCTGGATGAATTGAATACGTAAACTCCGGGGGCTTTTCTCAGGCCTCCTCCGGCAGCTCCCTTTCTTTCATAACGCTTATATAGGCAGGACGGATGATCTTTCCCATACTTATGAGCTCCTCAATTCTGTGGGCGCTCCAGCCCGCGATACGCGCGATGGCAAAGAGCGGGGTGTAGAGGTCGATGGGGATGCCCAGCATATCATATACAAAGCCGCTGTAAAAATCGACATTGG
>JAILBQ010000133.1 GCA_024680815.1 Lachnospiraceae bacterium
AGTGCCCTCTCACGGATTATTCTCCTCATTCCTTAACCGGTTCAGATATCGTGACGCTGTGGTCATACCACTTACCCTTTGTCCCGATTATTGCCAGGTCAAATGCGGTATCAAGCGCGGGTACCGGCACGTCAAAGCCGTAAACCTCTTCCTTCGTGCCGTCTGCGTATTCAACCTCTTCCTCCGCGGGCTCAATAAGCTCCGCCCCCTCTTCTTCCGCCTCAGAGGCCTTCCCCGGGAAAAGATTGACTATGTTTTTCGAAGGCAGGAGAATGTGCACCGTCATTTTTCCGTTGTCAACGGTAAGCACGCCTCTGCCCTCCATCGCTTCGTTTACATGAAACATGGAGCTGTCGGTATCGAACTTCACGGAATAGCTCCCGTCAGGCAGACTCCCGTCCGTCAGGGTAACGGCAGCCTTGCCGGAAGGCCCCTCTTCCCCCAAAGCTTCCTTTGTGTGCTCCACATAGATCTCCTGAACCTCCGGAAGCCGTCCCAGTCCCTCTATCTGACAGTCAATATTGTCAAAAGCTCCGGAAGCAGTGAAAAGGCTCTTCCAGGAATCCTCGTCATCGCCTGCCATGTCGTTATTGGTATGGTCGCCCGCCACCACCATGAAGGGCCGTAAAATCACGTTTTTATATCCCGCGTCCTTAACCTTCCCGATAACAACACTGCACTCCGTTTCCTCCGGTTCTCCCTCAACGGTTCCCACAAAGACATTTTTGTACCCCAGTTTGTCTGTCTGTGTCTGCATCTGACTGTAGGTCACCTTTGCGGTGTGGGAGGTGCCGTGTCCCATAAGCACAAGGGCCGTACCGTTTTCCTCAGCCTCCGCTGCGTCCTTAAAGCCCGCGTCCGTGAAGGCGTCCTGTATAACCGCCACCGCTACCCGCTCCTTGTCGGGGTTCACGACTGTTTCATCGCTCCCCACCTCGCCCAGCAGGGGTTCTGCCACTGTGACCGACTCAAACTTATCCCGGTATGAATCCAGGGTTTCATTTAATTCATCATATTCCGCCCCGTGCATAAGGTGGGTGGGCTGCACCACAAGCCTTTTAACGCCGTTATTTACCGCGCGTTCCAAAGCCTGATCCATGTTGTCGATTTTTTCGCCGTCCCGGGCCTGGACGTGGTTAATGATAATCTGGGCGGTAAAAGCCCTGCGCACTCCCCAGTCCGGGTATGCCGCTTTCAGAGCGCTCTCTATTCCTCCGATGTCTTCAGCCCGGCTGTCGTTGAAAGAAGTTCCGAAGCTTACCACCAGAAGCTCGTTTTCCCCGATGTCGTCGTTGTTTAACGGATCGTCCTTCGAAGCGTCGCCGGTATCGCGTCCGAAGTAGTCCGGATCGGCTTCTTCCCCTTCCACCAGTTCCTTCTGCTCATCGCTGAGAGCGTCCCAGGCGTTCTTTGCTTCCTCGCAGAGCGCGTCGGTTTCCTCCGTCCGCTCCTGAACATAAATCGCGTCAATCAGGGCGGCCACCCTGTCAGCTGCCTCTTTATCGGCTGCGGCATCAGAAGCCTCCGCTCCGTCCGCCGGGGAAACGCCTGCCGCCACTGCCGGAGCTGCCGCTTCAGCGATTCTCATCGCGTAATCCGCATACGCGGCAATCTCCGCCTCTGTACAGCCTGTGAGCAGAGCTGCCGAAAGCAATGCCGAAAGACCGATTTTTACCATACGTTTCATGTCCTGTCCTCCTTTAAAATGATGTCCGGTTTTTCAAAAATCATTCAACCCGGAGTAAAATTATGTTAACCTATCGGGAAATCAGAAACCGGACATCGCAAAAAGGCCTGTGTAAGACAGGCAAAAGGAAAGCCCCCGACCAGCTCCCGTAGTCCGGATTCTTTGAATGATAACCGGCAGGTTTCCTGGCTTATGGCCCTTTAAAAAAACCGCGCTTTGCGCCTTCCCGACCCCGGATTATCCGACTTTTTAAACGAATAATATAGATAAGAATATTGGGGCAGTGACATATTGCAAAGCACGGGGAACCGCGAAAAAAAAAGACGGTTCCGGACCAATCACAGTGACGGGCTCGTACAGGACTTGCACCTGTTTCCCTACTCCGGTCATCACCTGATGTCCATATTATACAAATCTCCGGGAAATCTGGCAACCTTGACGGGCTCAGACGGGTATGACATACTTTATCATATGAATATAAGCTTCTTTCGAAATCATATACTCCGAATCCTTCTGCCGGTTCTGATAGTCTGTCTTCCCGTTTCTTCGATGACAGGCAGAGGCCTTTCTGTCTTTGCCTCGGAAGTCGAAAACCCCGGGGAGGAAGTCTCCGGAAATTCCCTGTCTTCCGACGGCTCCCTGCCTTCCGATGAAGCTCCTGAATCCGGGGGAGCTCCTGAATCCGGGGAAGCTACAGATTCTGAGGAAGTCCCGGCTACTGAGGAAACTCCGGCTACTGAGGAAGCCCCGGTTTCCGAAGAAGCGCTGTCCTCCGATGAACTACCCGATCCCGCCGAAATGCCGGAAGCCGAAGAGCTTCCCTCCGAAGAGCAGCTCCTTACGGCTGAGCTTCTTTCTTCCGGACTCGAGGTCCTTGACGATCTTGAACCCGGAGAAGACTATATCGAAAACGGAGCCTACCTCTTAACCGACAATGAAAAGGAAGCGGAAGAAGCCGCGGAAATCTACGACGCCCGGGTGGTGGATTTTGCCGAAGGCGTGGCGACTCTGGAGCTTGAAGATGACAAGTCGATTGACGAGGTGCTTAAGGAATTTACGGAAACCGTGAGTGCCGACAGCCCCGAACTTCCCATATATCCCAATGTCTGCTGCACTCTCTGTACCGCGACCGGCAACCCGGAGTTTTCTTCCCAGTGGCACCATTCCTCCATCAGCTCCGGCGATGCCTGGAAGCTCTCCCGGGGCAGCGGAGTAAAGGTTGCTGTGGTGGATACCGGGGTCAATGCCTCTCACGAGGATCTTTCCTCCCCCGGACATCTTTATACGTATTCCGTAATAGACAGTGCACCGGCAGATGAGGACAATAACGGCCACGGTACCCATATTGCCGGCATCATCGGCGCTCTGGACAACGACAGAGGCGGCATCGGCGTCTCTCCCGAAGCCACGCTTTATTCCATCCGTATCGACGATTCCTCAAACGGAAAAAATATTCCCGTCTCCAATGTCATCGCCGGACTCAACAAGGCGGTTTCCCTCGGGGCGGACGTGGTTAACATAAGTCTCGGGACCTATTCCGATGACCCCAATCTTAAAGAAGCTGTGGAAAACGCCGGAAAAGAAGGTGTCTTTATCACCGCTGCCGCCGGCAACTCCGGCAGGAATAAAAAAATGTATCCCGCGGCTTACTCCGAAAGCCTTGACAATATCCTTGCAGTCGGAGCTTATGACTCCGCCGGAGCTCTTTCAGGCTTCTCCAACTACGGCGACTGGGTGGATCTGGCCGCTCCCGGCTCTTCCATCCTTTCATCCTACAGGCCGGATAGCGATTCCTATACCACCTTAAGCGGCACCTCCATGGCTTCCCCGGTGGCGGCTGGCACTGCCGCCCTGGTGCTTTCCCTGAATCCCGGCCTCACCCCTTCCGAAGTTAAATCGAGGCTTAAAAACTCCGATCCGGAAGCTGTTTTCAGCCTTGGAAGCAGAACCGTGCATGGGGGGCTGAACGCCGCGGCAGCCGTGAACGCAGTTTCGCCGGGCAGCTCTGAAGGCGATGACACCGTATCAGACAATCCCGCCGGCGATACCCCCGAAAGCTCTGCCCCGGCAGGCGAAAGTCCTTCCGATCCCTCCGGAAACGAAGCTCCGGAAAATACCCCCTCCGGCAATATTCCCGCAGACAGCGCCGATCCCCTGCCTCCGAAGGTTCCGGTAAAGGAAAGCGAAGTTCCGACTCTTGTTCTCGGAGTCGGTAATTCCATCCGGGTCCGCCGGGGGAAGAGCGTAAACCTCGGAGCGGTTCTGACTCCCGCCTCCAAAACAAAAATTTCCTACGTCGGAGGGAACGACCGGATAACCGTAAATTCCTCCGGTACCGTAAAAGTGGCAAAAACGGCTTCAGTGGGGGAAAGCGCGGTAGTCTGGGCAAAGTGGGGGTCTTTGAGCGCTTCGGTCAATGTTGCCGTCATCGATCAAAACGCTTCCTCGGGTGACTTTTCCCTGCGCTCCTCTTATTCAGGCCCGCTTTCCGCCGCCGAAGGCACAGGGCAGAACTATACGAATATTTATGTTTCCGGGGGAAACAATGATGCAGTCTACCGGCTTAAGGTTTCAAACAAAAAGGCGGCCCTTTTTTCCGGCGGTCTTTCCACGGTTTCCGTAAAAGGCTCAGCTTCAGCGCGCCTCTACGCCGCAGGAAACGGCAGCGTCACCGTTACAGCCTATGCCACAGACGGTTCGGGCAAAAAATCATCTCTGAAGCTTAAATGCGTCACTCCCCTTACCGGTGTCTCCGTAACCTGTCACGGCGAACCCGTAAACGGCGTAATCCGTCTGGCTCCCGGCGCGTCTCTTAAGCTTTCCGCCGCTCCTTTGGGCTCGGAAAGCTCAAAGGTTTCCGGGAAAACAAAATATGTCTGGAGCGGGGAGCATGTAAAACGCGGAAAGATAAAGGCTCCGAAATATGACACTTCCTTTGAGGTTTCGGTACGGGCCGAAAACGGAGGAGTTTCCGTTTCCGACCGTGTCAGGGTGGAGGTGTCCTCCTCCCGTAAAAAAGCAGTGCTCTTAGGCTATTATTACACTCTGGATAAGGGTAAATATAAATACAAAACCTCGGGACAGCGAAGCGACATCCGTCTCGGGGAACGCATCGATAATCTGGAGGGACTGCCGAAGGCCTGGGTGGACGG
Organism: Lachnospiraceae bacterium; assembly: GCA_024680815.1. GTDB lineage: Bacteria > Bacillota > Clostridia > Lachnospirales > Lachnospiraceae > NK4A144. The sequence goes on from JAILBQ010000133.1 coordinate 4,840, forward strand.
AGTATCTCTTTCACCCCGCCTCTTTTATACAAAGCCCTCCTCCGGGAAAAAGGGTGTCCCCCAGACCGATGACGCCTCGGTAAACAAAGGCCTTTATACGGTGTCGGTAAAAAGTAAAAACGTTAAGAACGTGAGCCGCAACGACTACGGCGTGACCGGTTTTACTCCCACGAAAACCGGCACCTATACCATTGAATACAGGCTCCTTGACGGCTCGGAAAAGAAATTCCGGATGAAGGTTCTGGTGTATAAATAGTTTTTTTATGATATAATCAAAGCAACATTCTGACAAAAAGCTTTCAGAGAGACAGTCCGTCCGGCAAACGAAAGGAGAGAAACATGAACAGAAGCAGAAAAACACGGCGGTTGCTTACCTCCACCCTGTTGGCGGGGATCCTGATAATCGGGCAATTAAGCTCCGCACTGGCCTTTGCCTCACCGATTGAGGACGCCGCAATTCAGGTTTCGGAAAATGAAGGGGTTACCGCAACGGAAACAGGCGCAGGATCGGAAGCTTCCGAAACACCCGCTGCCGCGGAAGAACAGCCCGGTGCGGAAGAAAATCCCTCAGACGGAGAGACGCCGGCGGAAACCCCTGCGGAAACACCGGCAGAGCTTCCCGGGGAATCGCTTTCCGGAAATGAAGCAGGAGCACCTGAGGAAATAACGGTTTCGGAAAACACCGAAACGCCGGCTGAGACAGCCGGACCCGCGGAAGAAACCGTCGAAGAGGCAGCTGAGGAGCAGGCCGGAGAAACCGTTTCCGAAGACGGGCTTCCCGAGGTGTCTCCCGAAGAAGCAGAAACCGTCTCGGAAGATTCGGTTTCCGCAAATATCCTCTCAGCCGAGCCCGTGGCGGAGCTGACGGCGGCGCAGATTAATACCGTCGACCTCCTTTCAGACGAAATCACAAAGCTTGATTCCATGACGCCCGAGGTGGACTACGTTCCCAACGAGGCCGTTTTCCTTGCGGATACCGAGGAGGAGGCCAGAAATATCGCCGAAAGCTACGGCGCGGCTCTCGAGCACTTTGCCCTGGGAGTGGCCACCCTTTCCTGGTCCGATAAAACCGTGAAGGAGGCTTTTTCGGAGATTACCGAAAAGGCGGGCTTCGTAAAGGCTGCAAAGGAAAAAGCGGAGGCTGCAGGGATCGAAAGCCTGTCTCCGGCCTCCCTTGCCGCGGTGGATGTGGAGCTGGCGGAAAAGCTTTCGGAAATAAAGGTTGAAAACCTTCCGGATACCCTGGTGGAGCCGAACCATATCTCATATATTGACGTTGTTCCGGACAATGACCGGCTGTATTCCACCAATATGAGCGACACCAACGGGCAGTGGTTCCACGCCGCCATCAATACCCGCAAAGCCTGGGATGAAGGGGCGGACGGCCGGAATGTCACTGTGGCCGTCATCGATACCGGTATCGACACCTCCAATACGGATCTTAAATACGGCAGCCATTTCCAGGCCCTCTATTCCTCCAAGAGCTTCAGAACCGGCGAGGACGACCACGGCCACGGCACCCATTGCTGCGGCATAGTCGCGGCCCTTGACAACAAGCTGGGGGGACTGGGAGTGGCTCCCAAGGCCAAGCTTATTTCAATCAAGGCAGGAAACTACCGCGGAAGATTTACGGATGCCGATATAAACGAGGCCATAGAGATAGCTATAAACAAAGGTGTGGATGTGATCAGCATGAGCTTAGGCGGCAGTTTTTCCAATACCACAACCGAAGAGCTTTTGAAGAAAGCCGTTTCCAAAGGCATCATCTGTATCGCCGCCGCCGGAAACTCGGCTGTGAACACCAAACACTATCCCGCGGCTTACAGCTGCACAATCTCCGTGGGCGCCTATGACCCCGGGAAAAACTCTCTTGCCTCCTATTCCAACTGGGGAGACTGGGTGAATCTGGCTGCTCCGGGCACGGAAATATATGCCACAATGCCTGACACTAAAGTGACCCTTACTTTTAATGGGGCAATCACCTCAGACTGCTCCTACGGAAAATTAAACGGCACCTCCATGGCCACTCCCGTGGTCTCCGGCGTGGCCGCTCTTGTAAAAAGCGTGCATAAAGACTACACTCCGGAACAGATAAAGAACGCTATTCTGAATTCCGCTCCGGGTGAGAATTATACATACGGTAACAATTATGTTAATCGCGGTATAGATGCTTACAAAGCCGTTCACTGTGAAAGCTTCACTCCTCTTGAGCCTCTTCCCGAGGACGACGGCGATCCGGAGGAGCCTGAGGAGGATCCCAATGCGGTAAAGCCTCCCGTGGCCGAGCCCACCACCCCCCAGCTCACCCTGGGTGTGGGCAGCGCCATAAGTGTGGCTCAGGGTAAGAGCGTGCCTCTCGGAGCCGTGGTGCTTCCTTCAACAAAAACAAAAATAACCTACTCCACTTCCGGAGAAGGAGGTATTTCCGTAACCGGCTCCGGCACCGTAAAGATACCGAAGTCCGCTCCTGTCGGCACAACCGCCACAGTTACAGCCAGCTGCGAAGGGCTTACGGCTTCCACCGTTGTTACGGTCATTGCCACTCCCAACTCAACCTCCTTCACTATAAAAACCACCAGCCAGAACGGGGCGGACTATAACGGGAATCTTTCCGTGGCCACCGGCACCGGAATAAACTCCGTATTTGTAACGGTTTCCGGAGGGAACGCGGATCAGGTCTACCGTCTGACCATATCCAGTAAAAAAGTCGCCCTCTTCAAAAATCAATCCACAACCGTATCCGTAAAACCCGGAGAGCAGGCCGAGCTGCTGGCCGCCGGCAACGGTACCGCCACCCTTACGGCCTTTGCCACCGACGGCTCCGGAAAGAAGATAAAGAAAAAAATAAAATGTGTTACGCCGATTACCGAGGTGGAGCTTACCTATGCCGGCGTACCGATAAGAAACAATGTCAGCGTGGCCGAGGGCGCAAAGCTCAAGCTGAAGCCCAAAGCCACCGGAACGTCGGTTTCGAAGGTGACGGGAAAGATTAAATATACCTGGTCCGGCAGCAATGTGAAAAACGGCACCATCGCTCCTCCCAAGGGCTCAGCCGGTTCCTCCTTCTCTGTCACGGTCACGGCAGTCAACAACGGCATAACCAGAACCAGGACAATCTGGATCTTTGTGGTAAAATACAAAATCAAGAAGCTGGGGTATTATTCCAGTGCCGGCGGAAAGATTAAATACCATACTTCCATATATTACGATACAACGGCAGGTACCAACCTGACCGAATTATCCATAATGCCGGACAATCCTGTATCCGGCTGGTATGGCCCCTGGGGCTTTATAACCACGCCCTCAAAGCCGACGACCCAGAAACCGTTGCAATATTATAATCTGAGCGGAGGCAACAACGGCGACTACGCCGTATCCGTTTCCGGAGGAAAGAAGCTTAAAAACGTTGTATACGGCGACTACGGCGTCGTAAGCTTTACGCCGACGAAAAAAGGCACCTATAAGGTAACCTACACCTCCCTTGACGGCACAGGCAAGAAATTCGTAACAAAAGTCAGGGCCAGATAACCCCCGCCCTTCCGCTCCGGGAAAACTGAATATTCCGTACGAAACAGACGCCCTGAAATTCAGGGCGTCTGCCGTTATTTGAGCGATTAACCATTGCCTCAGCCCTATAATGGTGCTACAATAGTAAGACGCTACAGTCACAGTTCAGGCCCGAAGAAAGGGCGAAAGACAGATGGAGGATTGCATGATATATAATTTGACTGATGAGCAGATCGACATTCTGGGCGAAATCGCAAACATCAGCATGGGTAATTCCGCCACATCTCTGAGCATGATGGTAAATAAACGCGTGGAAATCACCACTCCCAAGGTAAAGGTAATCAAGCGCTCCGAAGCCCTTGACGACTATGAAAAAACCTGCATTTTCGTTCAGATTCATTATATCCGGGGCATTGAAGGCAACAATGTCCTGATCCTGAAGGAGCACGATGTCAAGGTCATGACCGATCTCATGATGGGAGGCGACGGCTCCAACACCGCGGGTGAACTCGGAGAGCTCCAGCTTTCCGCGGTTTCCGAGGCCATGAACCAGATGATGGGCACGGCTGCCACCTCTCTTTCCACTCTTTTCGGCGTAACCACCGACATTTCCACTCCCGAGGTCAATATGATAGATGTGGAAAGCGTCAAGGTTTTTGAAAAGATGTTTGAAGGAAAAAACGATAATTTTGTCAAGATCGCCTTTAAAATGACAGTTGGCGACCTGCTGAATTCCACCATGGTGCAGCTCTATCCCGAGGACTTCGCCACAGGGATGATCGAGCGCTTCCGCGAGCGGGAAGCAGCGCTTAAAAAGGAGTAAAGACAGGTGAAAATTATCATTGCGGGCGGCGGAAAAGTAGGTGAGCTCTTAACAAAGAAGCTCTCCGCCGAGGGGGACGATTTAACTATCGTGGATCCCGATCCGCTGACTCTGGAAAAGGTTATTGAACGCTACGACGTCTTCGGCGTCACCGGTAATTCCGCCTCCCTCGGAGTTTTAAAGCAGGCAGGAGTACAGGAGGCGGATCTTATGATCGCAACAGCGGGAAGTGACGAGATTAATTTTCTCTGCTGCCTCTCTGCCCACCAGTTAAATCCGGCTCTTCGTTCCATCGCCCGGGTCCGTAACCCCGAATATCTCGGGCAGTCCTATTCGATGCGGGAGATTTTCGGTCTTTCCATGACCGTGAACCCCGAACGGCAGGCCGCGGGAGAAATCCGCCGGCTGCTTAAATACCCCGGCTTCCTTAAACGTGATACCTTTGCCAAAGGAAAGGTTGAAATCGTGGAGCTGAAGCTGGAGGAAGACAGCCCGTTGTGCAATATCCAGCTTAAGAATCTTAACTCCGTAGTGGAATGCAAGGTTCTTATTTTTTCTGTTCTCCGGGAAGGAAAGGCCGTGGCTCCGGGAGGAGATTTCAGGCTCCACGCCGGAGACCGTATCTTCGTTACCGCTCCTTCGGAAAATCTCTCCGCCCTCCTCCGCTCTCTCGGAATAGTGACCCACAAGGTCAGAAAGGTTATAATTGCCGGCGGCGGCAGAACCAGCTATTATCTGGCCGAAGGGCTCCATAAGGACGGGATTTCGGTTCAGATCATCGAAAAGGACGAGGATAAATGTCTCGCCCTCTCCCGCGCCCTTCCTCATGCGGCGATTATTCAGGGAGACGCAAGCTCCCAGAATATCCTTGAAAGCGAGGGCATATACGAGACCGATGCTCTGGTTTCCCTGACCGGGCTAGACGAGCTCAACATCATAATCTCCTACTACGGAACCGTCTGTAATGTTCCCCAGATCATCACAAAGCTGAATCATGTGAATAACCAGCAGATTTTAGAGCACCTGGAGGTGGGCAGCATCATCGTTCCCAAGGAGCTGTGCGCCACGAATATTGTGCGCTATGTCCATGCCATGAAGCATAAAACCGGCGCGGCCATATCAATCCATCCCCTGGCGGACGCCCAGGCGGAAGCCGTGGAGTTCAGGGTTGACAGCACAACGAAGCATACCGGGGAAGAGCTAAAAAGTATCCGCTTAAAGCCCGGAGTCCTGGTGTGCTGTATAACCCACGGGCCGGAGACGGAAATCCCCAACGGTAATTCCGTTTTCCGCCTGAATGACACCGTGATCGTAGTCGCCCCGGTGGGCATGAGTCTGCTGCAGCTTAACGATATCTTTGAATGATCCTCTCTGCCTATGAACTATAAGATGATCGGGCGTATTCTCGCCCTTATTTTAGCAATCGAAGCGATACTGATGCTGCCGGCCTTTATCCTGACCATGGTGGACGGGGAGCCTTTTGTTTCCAGAGCTTTCAGACTTACCTTCTATATCATGATCATCGTTATAGTGCTGCTCATGTTTTTATGCCGGAACGCCAGAATGAAGTTCTATGCCAGGGAAGGCCTCGTGTGTGTGGGACTTTGCTGGATAGTAATGAGCTTGACCGGCTGTCTTCCCTTTTTCTTTTCCCGTCAGATCCCCCACTATGTGGACGCTCTTTTCGAGATCGTCTCCGGCTTCACAACCACCGGAGCCTCGATAATAAGCAACGTGGAGGTGATTTCAAGAGGGCTTCTCTACTGGAGGAGCTTCTCCCACTGGATCGGCGGCATGGGAGTTCTTATCTTCCTTCTGGCGCTGATTCCGATTTCCGGAAAAAACCACGGCTTCACCCTGCATCTTATGCGTGCGGAAAGCCCGGGGCCGGACGTGGGAAAGCTGATGCCCAGGATGAGGGAAACCGCTTTGATCCTTTATATTATTTATGTGGCACTGACGGTACTGGACACCATTTTCCTGCTTTTAGGGGGTATGCCATTCTTTGACTCGATCTGCACAGCCTTCGGCACAGCCGGTACGGGAGGCTTCGGTGTCCGCGCCGACAGCCTGGCCTCCTACAGCCCCTATCTCCAGTGGGTCACCACCGTCTTCATGATGCTTTTCGGCGTCAATTTCAACATGTACTACCTTCTGATCCTCCGAAATTTCAAAATAATTTTAAAGGACGGTGAACTGAAGCTCTATCTGGGCTTTTTCCTCGGCAGCACCCTGCTTATCACCCTCAATATTTTCCGTCTCTACCCGGGCATCTTTGTTTCACTCAGGCATGCGGCCTTCCAGGTCGCCACGGTCATGACCACCACCGGCTATGCCACCGCGGATTTCGACCGCTGGCCGGTGTTTTCAAAAACCATCCTGCTCTGTCTCATGGTTTCCGGGGCCTGCGCGGGAAGCACGGGAGGAGGAATGAAATGGGCCCGTGTCAGTCTCCTGTATAAGGCCATGCGGCGGAACTTAAGAAAGCTGCTCTATCCGAGAAGGGTTGAGGTTATACGCATGAACGGCGCCGTGGTGGACGAACGCATTGTAGACAACACAATGGCCTATCTTGCGGTTTACTGTCTTATTGCCGTGGGAAGCTTTCTCATAATTTCCCTGGACGGCTTTTCCGTGGAAACCAATCTCTCCGGTATGCTGGCCTGTTTTAACAACATCGGTCCGGGTCTGGGAGAGGTGGGGCCCACCTTAAACTACGAAAACTATTCCGTCCTTTCCAAGCTTGTCCTTATCTTTGACATGCTGGCAGGGCGGCTGGAAATATTTCCGATAATCGTGCTCTTCTCCGGCAGCACCTGGAATAGAAAATGATGAAAAGGATACTTCGGATTGCAGTAATATCAATACTTTTTGCCTCTATCCCGCTCCGGGTTTTTGCCCTTCCGGAGGATGAAAGTACGCTCTCCGGGGAACTCACCATGATTATGGTGGGGGATATGCTGATGCATGACAGCGTTGTCCGTTCCGGACTTCAGGAGGACGGCTCCTACTGCTATGACCACCTCTTCGCCCACGTTAAAGATACCGTGGAGAGCGCGGATATTGCTTTAGTCAATCAGGAGACAATCCTTGGCGGAAAGGAGCTTAAATACTCCGGATATCCCACTTTCAACTCCCCGTTCGAGCTGGGGGACGCGGAAATCAAAGCGGGCTTTGACGTCATCCTTCAGGGCACGAACCACGCTCTTGACAGAGGCGCCCTCGGAATAGAGCGGTGCCTTGAATACTGGGATATAACCCACCCCGAGGCGGTGATTACCGGAATTCATGACAGCGCAGAGGATCAGGAGAAGCTCCGTATCGTCGAGGAAGGCGGCATAAAGATCGCCATCCTTAACTACACCTACGGCACTAACGGGATTCAGATGCCGAAGGGAAAAGGATATCTGGTGGATTATCTGGATGAAGAAAGAGTGAAAAGCGATCTGGCCCGGGCGGAGTCCCTGGCGGATTTTACCGTTGTCTGTCCGCACTGGGGAATTGAATACCGCCTCACCTCCTCCGCCGACCAGGAACGATGGGCCGCTTTCTTTGTTGAAAACGGCGCCGACCTCGTTATCGGAACCCACCCCCATGTCATCGAGCCCGTTGAAATCCTTGAGCGGGAAGATGGAAAAGAGGTACCGGTGTACTACTCCCTCGGAAACTTTGTGAATTCCACCTCCGGGAAGGGAAGCGGCGTCATGAACCGGAGTGTCGGCGGGATGGCCCTTGTTACCCTCGTTAAAAATCCCGACGGAGCGGTACTTGTTAAGGAAGCCTCCGTAAAGCCCTTAATCTGCCACCGCACAGACGAAGAAATAACAGTTTTCTTTCTGGAGGACTACACCGAGGAGCTTTCCCTGAAAAACCGTATAAAAAGCAGAGATTCCTCATTTTCACTTAAAGCCTGTCTCGACCTGGTCTCCAGGGTCTGGCCGGAGCTTAACATATCGTTACTTAAAGAGGTGCCGTAGAGGCGGCACGGAAAGGAAAGGACACCTATGAAAAAACAACCGTTAAAAAAGCTGCTTTGTCTCCTGCTCTCTTTCTCGCTCCTGTGCTCGCTCTCAGCCTGCACCGTGGAGATAAACAACGGAACGGGTGCTTCTTCGGGAAAGAGCGCCTCTTCCGCTGAGAAATCACAGAAAAAGAAAGAGCCTCTTGCGGAAAAGGCCTCGGAGGGCGGCTCCGTCACCCCGCTTATCCTGCGTCCCTCCCTCGTTAACGCCTCCGTATTTTCCGCGGAAGACGAAACGGAAGCTTCCGTACCGGAATACACCGTAGACGAAGATTTCGGAAATATAATCAATTTTGATGATTTTTATTTTGAGGATAAATGGAAAGAACAGCTCCTTAAAGACCATTTCTTCGTGGAGAACGACGGTGGCTCGGAATTCTTCGAGGTCTACGAAAGCAACCGCTACAATATGGTTCCCAGCTTTGTTACCGTGGACTCCCTGATGCACAGCTATCACCTTTATTTTTCATATCTTCTCAAAAATCTGGAGAAAAAGGAGCTTTCCTCCCTGCTTGCAGAGCTCACGGACATAATGCTTACGAACAGCGAAACGCAGCACGAAGAGATTCTCTCCGTTTCCTCTTCCCTTTCAAACGCTTCAGACTGGAAAGAAGCCTCCGACCGGAACGTGGCCTATTTCGCGGTGGCAAAAACCCTCCTCGATCCCTCCTATGACGCCGCAAAGGACAAGGGAGTGGATAAAGACACTCTTGCCCTTGTTAAATCGGAGCTCTCCCTTGTTGAAGACGCTTCCGGTATAGACGTTTCTCCTCTGGCGGGAGACGGAATCACGATGGAGGATTACAGCCAGTATAAACCCCGGGGCTATTACGACACGGCTGACGAGCTTAAGCGGTATTTTAAGGCAATGATGTGGTATGGCCGCAGAAACTTTTCCCAGAAGAGCGAATCCATGGACCGCAGCGCCCTTCTTTTAACCACGGCCGTAAACCCCGAAGCCAGAGAGCTCTGGGAAAAAATCTATTCCGTCACCGCGTTTTTTGCCGGAGCCAGCGACGATAACGGCATCTGCGAATATCAGCCCCTGATTGAAGAGGCCTACGGGAAAAGCATCAATGATATCTCCGGAAAGACTGTTGCGGACGAGGAAGCCTTTAAGCGTTACCATGAGCTGACGGCAAAGCTTCCTGCTCCGGCCATCAATTCCGTCCCGATGTGGGATGATAACGGCGAAACCGATAAGGCCGCCGAAAACGCCGGTTTCCGCTTTATGGGTCAGCGCTTCTCCATCGACGAGGCCATATTCCAGCAACTTATATACAGCAATGTTATGGAAAACCCTGCAGGGGATCAGCGCCTCCTGCCCGAGGCTCTGGACGTTCCCGCCGCCCTGGGAAGCGGTGAATCGGAAAAGCTGCTTGAAGATCTGGGCGCCATGGAATTTGACAGCTACGGAGAAAATTTAAACAAGCTGAAAGAGGAAATAGCCGCCTCTCCGGAGGAGACCTGGTATTCTTCCCTTTATTCCGAATGGATCCACACCCTCCGTCCTCTTCTTGTTGAAAAGGGCAAGGGATATCCCATGTTCATGCAAAACGAAGACTGGACAAAACGCTCTCTCGAAGGCTTCCTGGGAAGTTATACGGAGCTGAAGCACGATACCGTACTCTACAGTAAACAGGTTATCGCGGAAATGGGCGGCGGCGAAGAAGAGGAAATACCGGACTACCGCGGATATGTGGAACCGGAACCGATTATCTTCAAACGTTTTGCAGAACTCTCCGAGGGCACTGCCGCTGGACTTGACGAGATTGGCCTTTTAAGCAAGGATATGCGTAAGGATCTCGGGCGGCTCAATGAAATTGCCCTGACTCTTAAAACCATCTCCGAAAAGGAACTTAAAAATGAAACCCTGACGAAGGACGAATACGACTTTATAGAAATCTACGGCGGAGAAATCGAACATTTCTGGCACGAGGCCTATGAAGAGGAAGCGAATGAATCGGGCTACGGTTTTCTTGACAGCCGTATGTTCCCCGCTCCCGTTGTGGTGGATGTGGCTACCGACCCCAACGGCTCCGTGCTCGAGCTGGCAACCGGCCAGCCCGCCACGATATTCGTGATTGTGCCCGTGGACGGCACTCTCCGGCTGGCAAAGGGAAGCGTCTTCGATTTCTATCAGTTTGAACAACCTATAGGGGAACGCATGACCGATGGTGAATGGCGCGTAAAGCTCGGGATCGACCCCGATGAAAACGGCGATTACCACTGGGAAGACGAGCGTCCCGAAAAGCCTTCATGGACAGAAAGCTACCGCGTATACTGGCAGCCATAATCATTCCGGCTTCGCTTCTCGCAGCCGCGGGCTTTCTGCTGTACAGTCTGTGGCTGCGGGGGGCGTTTCTGCCGGGGTGGATCGAGTGGAACAGGGACGTACGGGAAACTCTTCCTGAAGAATTATCGGAGAAGCTGGATCCTTCCTGGCTTTTACAGGACGCCCGGTCCTTTGATTTAACCGGCAACGGGAACTCCGAAGAGGTGCTGCTTATCTGGAAAAGAGGCAGCTACGGCCGGCGAAAGCCTACCTGGGTAAAGAAAAACGATACGGGGTTTTCGCAGCACATTTTCATTTATGAATTAAGAGACGGGGAATACCACCCTATCTGGATGAGCTCGGCCCTTGACTTTGAGGTCGCCTCCATGTCCGAAGGAAAACTCATCCCCGGCACGGATCATAGCGGCCCCGGCCGTAAAAGCCTGTGTCTTAAATCTCCTGATGGAACCGAGAGCTTCTGGGGCTGGCTGTCCTGGGGGCTCAGGAGGATTTAGAATATGCTAATCCGCTCGGGAAAATTCATAAAAGCCATCCTTCTTCTCCTCGACCTTACAGCCCTGCTTTTATCTTTCTTTATGGCAACGGGCTTAAGGTTCGGGGAAAGCTTTTCATCCATGGTGTTAAACGACTATTACAGCCGTACCCTGTGGGTGGTCTCTTTAATTTACCTTCTTATCTGGTTCCTATACGATTCCGGGAAGGGAAATGTTACCGAACGGGGACTTTTTGCCAATTTTACTTCTGTTTTTCAGAACATTCTGTACACCCTGATAATAACGCTGATATATTTCTTCGCGACCCAGCAGGGCATCCTCGTTTCCCGTTATGTTATCGGCGTGTTCTTCGCGATTTTCTTCGTGACGGACTATCTTTTCCGGATTCTCTGGAGAGCATTTTTAATCCGTGTCGCCGGCTCGGAAACGAACGCCACGAATATAATGCTGGTGACCCTCAGTGCCGACGCCCCACAGGTAATCAATCGCTTTTTGTCGGAAAAGGGGACGCTCCAGCACATCTCCTGTGTCACTCTCCTTGATGCTGATAAGGTGGGGGAGGAAATCGAAGGCATTCCCATCGTGGGCAACTCCGAAAACTATCTGGATACTCACCGCGTCAATGTTTATGACGAAGTCTTTATTTTTCTTCCCTATGACTACGAGATTGAATTAAAAAAGCTGATTTCCGGCTTTGAAGAAATGGGGGTGGCGGTGAACCTCTATATAGAGGTTTTCGATCTGGATTCACGGGAAAAGTCCGTCAGAACCATATGCGGCTACCACGTTGTGTCTTTCATGACCAGAAGGCTCACGGCGGGGGAACTGTTTATAAAGCGCATGATCGATATTGCGGGAGCCTTGGTAGGTCTCGTGATCTTTGCCGCCGCCTATATCATAATCGCTCCGATAATCCGCTTTACCAGCCCCGGTCCGGTGATTTTCACCCAGACCCGTGTCGGTATCAACGGACGCCGTTTTAAACTCTATAAGTTCCGCTCCATGTATCAGGACGCGGAGAAGCGCAAGGCAGAGCTTATGAAACAGAATCAGATGCAGGGGAATATGTTTAAGCTCAAAGACGACCCCAGAATCACTCCGGTGGGAAAATTTATCCGTCGTACCAGCATCGATGAGCTCCCGCAGTTTATCAACGTTCTGGCAGGCGATATGAGCCTTGTGGGCACGAGACCTCCGACGGAGGATGAATACGAAAAATATAAAAACTACCACATGCGGCGGCTTTCCATGAAGCCCGGCATCACCGGCATGTGGCAGGTTTCCGGCCGCTCCGACATAACGGATTTCGAGCAGGTCGTGCGCCTTGATCTGGAATACATCGACAACTGGTCGCTGCTTTTGGACATTCAGCTGATTTTAAGAACCTTCAAGGTTGTTTTTCTGTCGAAGGGCGCGAGATAAAATTCACCCGGGCCGGTTTGGATTTCGGGCTGGTTTGGATTCCAGGCCGGTTTGGATTCCAGGCCGGTTTACATAACTTCTCTAATTTTTGCCGTCAGCCCATCCATATGACCGGCGAAATCCATCCCTTCCAATCTCCCTCCATCGGCCGCGGCGGCAAGCTCCGGCATTATCGGGATTCTCCCTAAAAGCTCAAGGCCGTACTTTTCAGCCGTTTCCCCGGCGTGGCTTTTCCCGAAAAGCTCTATCTTCTCTCCGCAGCCGGGGCATAGAAGATAACTGAAATTCTCCACTATCCCCAGAATATCCGTCTTCATCATCTCCGCCATTTTAACGGCCTTTTCCACGATCATCCCGACCAGCTCCTGGGGCGAGGTAACGATAATCAGAGAATCCACCGGCAGAGACTGGCAGACCGTGAGATATACATCACCGGTTCCTGGAGGCATATCCACAAACATCACATCCACGTCTCCCCAGACAACATCAGTCCAGTACTGTCTGACCACTCCGGCAAGCACCGGCCCCCGCCAGGCCACGGGATCGGCCTCGTTTTCCAGAATAAGGTTCGTGCTCATAAGCTTTATTCCGCTGTCGGACTCGGCGGGTATAAGCCCCTCTTCCGTTCCGAAAACCTTTTCCGTTATACCGAACATTTTAGGTATGGAGGGGCCGGTGATATCCGCATCCAGAATAGCGGTGCTGTAGCCCATTCTGGCACAACTGATGGCGGAAAGCGCCGTAATCATGGACTTCCCCACTCCGCCCTTTCCGCTGACGACCCCGATGACTCTGCCCACCCGTGAGCCCGGAAGCAGAGAATCCTTCGGTATTAAATCCACCCTTTCCCCGCAGGAGGCGGAGCAGCTCGAACAGTCATGGTCGCAGGACGCCGCAGCTCCCGCTTCGTTGATATTTTCCTCACTCATGAATTTTTCTCTCCTGTAACTTGACGAATCTACAGGATTATACTATAATTTTCTGGTGCTTTTGTCAAAGCACCCTCGGGGTGTGGCTCAGTTTGGCTAGAGCGCTACATTAGGGATGTAGAGGCCGCAAGTTCGAATCTTGTCACTCCGATGAAAAAGGACATCTGCCAAGGTGTCCTTTTTTGTCGGAAAAATAAACCTCAACCTTGGGGTCACGATACAGCCCATCGGCTGGAACATCCCCTCGGGATGTTTGGGCAAAACCGTCCAGCTTTGGATTTAACTTCTCTCCAGAAGCTGCTTTCATGGCTTACATATCTTACAAGGCTCATATCCCTGACTAATAAGATCATCTCTTGTGCCGCTATAATTTTGGAAGTTTGCAGGAGCTATTCTCGAGGCAGAATGTTGACAACCAAGAATTCTTAACGAGCAATCAGTTTCAAAAACTTTGTGTCGTTCATCTGTTCATTAGTCAGGTATGCTCCGTCAAAGAACAGCGCATATGTTGTAATGGGCGTTGGTGCATTCTGAGCTTGTTCTTTGCTCACGATATGGATCGTTCTAAACGGGATGTTATGCTCATTTGCCGTTTGTTCCACAACCGGAACGTATTTAGCATTGAACGGGCATTGGTTAGTATAATATAAAACGTATCCGCTATCATCAACATGGGGATGTTTTGCACAGTCTTTAAATCTCGGCTTTTCGATATCATCTGAAAACGGCAGATACCAGAGTTGAATACCGTTATCCGATTCATCACATACGGTAAAGCCTTTGTATTTCAAGAACTTCGGATCAGCAAGGAAAGGCTTTTTCTTTGAAGCACAAAGAATGCACAACCCCTTTTTTCCTTTTGCCTTACTATCGTCAATACATGCTCCCAACAGATCATTTGAATACCCATGCCCTTTGAACGAACCGGATACCCACAGACAGTCGATGTACATATAACCATCTGCCTCAATCGGATTCCATGCGTTTTCAGCCGGTATATACTCGATAAAACATTTACCGCGCTCTATGCTTTTTAGAAACACCAGCCCCTCATCAAAGCGATCTGCCAGCCATGCTTTCTTAGAGGATACCTGAACGTCCTTATTGTTGGAGATGGCACAGCATATATGCTCTTTGTCCAGATTCTCTTTTGTTATCCTGACATATTCCATATAGTTTTCCTCCCTATAGTGTCTTAAGAAAGAATCTGTTCATCGTTGAATGAACTACTTCCTTCGGTCTCTCTATCTCTTTATATCCACATTTTTCGTAGATGTGGATAGCCGCCTGAAGATTGTCATGCGTTTCAAGGTATGACTGTTTATAGCCCGCCTCTCGCATTTTA
>JAILBQ010000138.1 GCA_024680815.1 Lachnospiraceae bacterium
AATCCCGCAAAAGGAGAAAGAGGCTCTTTCCGATGAGCAGGTGGAACAGTTACTTGATGCAATCAGGGGGCTTCCTCCCTATGTATTTGTTATGATCGGTCTTTATGCCGGGCTTAGAAGAGAGGAAATACTTGCCTTGAAATGGGATTGTGTTCACCTGGATGAAGATGCTCCATATCTTTCCGTGAGACGCGCCTGGCATGTGGAACATAACAGACCGGTTATACTGACAGAACTTAAGACAAAAGCAGCAAGGAGAGATATTCCCCTTCCGAAGCGTCTGGCGGATTGCCTTAGGGAGACAAAGGCTAACTCAAATTCGGAATATGTGGTAGCAAACAGGGACGGAGAACCGTTATCATACACGCAGTTTCAGCGAGTATGGAAATATATTGTGACGAGATCTACAAAGGAACGGACCTATGTAAGGTATGTGAACGGACAGAGAATCAAGCACACTATTAAGCCGGTATTAGGTGAGCGGGCTCCTCATAACGGCAAGGTGATCTATAGCCTGGATTTTCAGGTGACACCGCATCAGCTGCGCCATACTTACATCACCAACCTGATATACGCTCATGTGGATCCCAAGACGGTGCAGTATCTGGCTGGACACGAAAACAGTAAAGTTACAATGGACATATATGCCAAGGTAAAGTATAATAAGCCTACAGAACTGGCAGCCGTAGTAAATAGTGCATTTGGTCAATGACGTGGCTGACGGTGAACAATCCCTAAGATGGGTTAAAATAGGGGTTAAAAATCCAGACCTCACCGTGAAAGCCAGTAAAATTAAGGGATACAAGGCGTAAGGCTCAATGAAGTACGGTCTCAAAGCAGCGAGACGTGCTCCTCAGTTTTCGAAAAGATAATCATATCTGCGATGGCAGAACATATAAGAAAGACGCCGGAATGCTTGCATTCCAGGCGTCTTTTTTATATGTTCTGACTATCATTGCAGATGTTTATTGCTCTTACTCTTATGTTGAAGCGATGGAAGAAACATCCTGGAGCTTTTCAACGATGTCTACCCTGTCTTCCGGCCGGATGGTTTCGTTGTTGGCAGTCGGAGCGAAAGCAAGCTTAAGAGATTCTTCGCTGATTTCGACCTTACGCTCCTGAAGAGCATTCGCGGTCATGGTCTGGTTAAATTCCGCGGTGTTTGTTGTCTCGGCCTCCCGCCTTTCCTCTCTGGCAGTCATCTCCTTGTCATAGTCTATCTTGGAGATATCGCCCTTAAGGTACATGGTTTCCAGCTGGGAATCCGTATAACCCGCATAGGAGGTTATGTTGTTATTCCCAAGCAGCTCCTCCTGATCTTCTTCGGCTTCTCCTGCCTGCTTTTCGGCGTTTTCAGCGCGCCGCTCGGCAGCTTCCCTGTTACGTTCGACTGCCTCTTCGATTTCCTCCCTGCGCTTTTCGTTTTCCTTAACCTGCTGCTCGGTCTCCGCTTTTTCCTCCTCGTCGTCATCGGAAAGCCGGATCATGGTTCCGAAGGCGTCATCCTCCAGCTTCTGGGCACTTTCGGGCTTTACCTGCACCGTGTCACCGTCTTTGGAGACAGAAACCACGTCATCCAGCTCCTCGGCTTCACGCTTTTCTTCGCGGGCAACCTCTTCCGGACGCTGCTGCTCCGGCTGCACGGCGGGATTTGTTTCGGGAGCCCTTTTTACCTGGGGGCTTTCAGGTGCAGCGGTGTTCATCGAACCGTTCATGCCTGTGAGGTTTGAAATTGCATTGATGTCTGCCATGATACACCTCCTTGTCCTTGTCATACGGCGACGTCTAGATATATTTTATAACAATAGGCTGTATTTTGTAAAGAAGTCAGTCAGTTCATCAGCTCCAGCTTCCAGGTCAGAGAGTAACAATCGCTGACATCCGAATCGGAAAAATTATTCATTATGCGCTCTGTTACCACATGTTCAATACTTAAACGGGTTGTTTCCAGGAGCAGCACCATAAACTGGTTTTTATTGTTGCGGGTTATAACATCGCCCTGGCGGAGAGAGGAGCGGAGAACATCCAGAACCTTTTCCGAGGCTGTTTCAGCCGACATCTGCCCCGGAACCGATTCGGAAAGGGAGAGGAACAGTATCCATACCTCCTTTTTATAATTGGTTCTGAGGCGCACGAGAAAACGGTAGATAACCCTGAACTGCTCAAAGGGCAGGGTGTAGGCTCCGGTTGAAGGATTCCGCTCTCCGAGAATCATAAGGCAGTCTGAAAAATCGGAATCAAGACCGTAGGTCGTTTTCTCCGGAGGATTATCCTCATAGAAAAAACGCATACCGTGCTTGCCGTGCTCTTTAACGTAGTAAAGCGCCCTGTCCGCCTTTTTGTAAAGTGTGGAAAAATCACTGCCCTTCCCGGGAGAAAAGACGCAGCCTATGGATACGCCAAGAGGGATCGTCATATCCTCCCCCATGAAGTCTTTGGCGGAACGGAGGAGATGCTCGCTGATATAATCGGCTTTCTGGGCAATAACAGCTTCATCGGAGACGTTCCGGCAGAAAGCGATGAATTCATCACCGCCGAAACGGCCGACTATATCCGTGGAACGCAATGCGGAACATATAATTTCGGCAAAGCGGATAAGAACCTTATCTCCCATTGAATGACCGTAGAGATCATTGACAAGCTTAAAGCTGTCCAGATCTATCATCATGAGAACCCCGGGCACGTTCTGGCTGCAAAGAGAATTTATCTCCATCTGAGCCGAGGTTTTATTAAGAAGTCCGGTCATGGAGTCTGTGTACGCGGCTTTTTTCAGACCATGGATTCTTTCCATCGTCTGAAGGATTTTGTCGACCCTGCTCAATAACACATCAGCACGGAAAGGCTTACGGATGAAATCCATTGCGCCGTTTTCAAAACCCTTGCCCTCGATATTTTCGTCGCTGTCCGCCGTCATAAACATGAAGGGAACGGGATCGGCGCAGGTTTCCTGAAGACTGCGCTGTAATTCAAAGCCGCTCATTCCTTTCATCCTCAGGTCAGAAAGAACCATGTCTGGTTGCTCGCTCTTATAAAGCTCAATAGCTTCCCGGCCGGAAGAGGCACAGCAGACCTGATACTTTGTGGACAGGATGTGGGATGTCATCATCAAAGAGATTTTTTCGTCATCCACCACCATTATCTTCTTCATAATAAAAATCGTAGCATAAACATAGAAGATTTACAAACATTATCTATAGACGCGGGTGACTTTTTGGGGAAAAAAGGATATACTGAAAAAACAGGGAATGGGAATAAGCTTAAAACCGGTTCGCGAAAGGGGACGGGATGGGGAAAAAAAGAGATTACCGCCGGACGATTTTGGTGGTGGATGATGAAGAGGTAAACAGGCGGATACTGGGCATGATCGCGGAGCCGGAATATGAGGTTATCTACGCTGAAAACGGCGTTACGGCCATGCAGCAGATTCGCGCCCATGCGTCCATGCTTTCCCTTATCCTTCTGGATCTTATGATGCCGGAAATGGACGGCTTTGAGGTGCTGGAGAGCTTAAGAAATGATCCGGTTCTCTCCGGTATTCCCGTAATAGTTTTAACCTCGGATCATTCCGCCGAGATAAAGAGTCTTGAGCTCGGGGCGGCGGATTTTCTGGAAAAGCCCTATGATCTCCCTGAGGTGATTCTGGCGAGAATAAGTCATTCCATTGCGCTGTCCGAAAACTCCAGGATTATTCAGGCAACGGAGAACGACGCTCTGACCGATCTGTATACACGCGAGTTTTTCTTTGAATACGGGCATCAGTATGATCATCATCATTCTGACCTGGCCATGGATGCCATCGTTCTGAATTTCAACCGCTTCCACCTTGTGAATGAGCTTTACGGCAGAGCCTTCGGGGACCGGGTACTTAAGAAGATAGGCGGGGGCATCAGGGAGATAATCGAAGAGGCCGGGGGAATTGCCTGCCGTTACGATGCGGATACCTTTTATATTTATCTGTCCCATCAGCAGGATTATGAAGGACTTCTGAAGCGGATTCAGCAGGGACTTTCAGAGCTTTTGCAGGCCCCGGAGGTACGTCTGAGGATGGGAATTTATCCGGATACTTACCGCTCCGTTACCCTGGAGCAGCGCTTTGAACGGGCACTTCAGGCCTGCAATTCCCTGCGCGCCCAGTTTGGTGCGGCGTTTGCTATCTATGATATGGAGATGCATGAGCGGGAGGTGTATTCTGCAAGACTTCTGGAGGACTTTGAAGAAGCATTGAAGAATAAGCAGTTCCGGGTGCTGTATCAGCCCAAATATGACATACGGGGCAGCAAACCGAGACTTTGCTCGGCGGAGGCTCTTATAACCTGGCAGCATCCCGAATTCGGGCGTGTGAGGCCGGATGCATTTATACCCCTGTTTGAGGAAAACGGGCTTATTCAGAAACTGGATCGCTATGTCTGGAAGGAGGCCACTCTCCAGATAAAAAACTGGAAAGAGAGCTTCGGCGTTACGGTTCCGATTTCCGTGAATGTGTCAAGGGTTGATATCTATGATCCGGATATGGCAGAATATATTATGGAGCTCGTTGAGGAAAACGATATCGCGGTGCAGGAATATCTTCTGGAGATTACCGAGTCCGCCTATACGGACAATTCCCGGCAGATCGTACAGGTTGTAAAGGAGCTGCGGGCGGCGGGCTTCCAGGTCGAAATGGATGATTTCGGCTCCGGATATTCGTCCTTAAATATGCTGACAGCCCTGCCGCTGGATGCGCTTAAACTGGATATGGCTTTTATTCACAATATTTCCGTGGACAACAAGGAAATGCGTATGGTGGAGCTGGTTCTGGAAATCGCGGAATTTCTTGGCGTTCCGGTCATCGCGGAGGGAGTGGAAACCGTGGATCAGTATGAGCTTCTGAAAAACGCAGGCTGCGACATTATTCAGGGATATTATTTTTCCAGACCGATTCCTCCCGAGGAATTCGGAAGGCTTATACGGCAGGAAACAGAGGGACAGGAGAGAATAAGATAATAAGATGACTACTTTGGAAAAGCTTAAGGAATTCGGCGCCGATACCGAGGAAGGGCTTGCCCGCTGCATGAATAATGAGGAGTTCTACCTCAAAATGGTGGATATGGGCATCCGGGACGAGCGCTTCGAGGCTCTGAAGGAGGCGCTGGAAAAGAATGATCTGGAGGGGGCGTTTGACATGACCCACGCCTTAAAGGGCGCCCTCGGAAATCTGGCGCTGACGCCGCTGTACCGTCATGTCAGTGAAATGACGGAGCTGCTGCGCGCGAAAGAGGACGCCGATTATATGACGCTTTATCAGGAAATGATAGATTATCGTACCAGACTTCTGGAGATGGCTGATTCATAAGGCCGAAACCAGCGTTTTAAGCTCGCCTTCAGACAAGCCGCTGTCTTCTGTGCCCGGGGTGTATATGATGGCATAATTCCCGTCGGTCTTTGTGAACCAGGCAATTTCCGTGAGATCGCCGTCTCCGAGGCAGTATACCGTCAGATCATCAAAGGTTTCTTTCCGGGCTTCTTCAGATGAAGAAGCCCCTTTTCTGTTATCCCGCCGGTATTCCTCCACCAGCTCTTCTCCCGACCGGGCTGTTGATTTTCTGATTCTCAGTTCGGTATTTTTTTCCTCGTCCCTGTACAGAGCCTCAACCGTTCCGGTCATATACCTGTAGGTTAAAAGAGGAACAGGGTCGCTCTCACCCGGGAGGGCGTCCTCCGATGGAGGAACAAAATCCACCTCCGAGCTCTCCGTTGCAACGGAAAGGCTCTGGGTTTCCCCCCAGGGCTGCAGAAAGGAGTAGAAGCGCATGGCCGAAAGAAGCTTTTCATCGGATACCGTTTCCTGAGAAATATCTGAGGAGACTGTACAGCCCGCAAGAAAACCGATGCATAATAATGCAGAGATTATCATCATGGTGAATTGTCTTAGTGGTCTTAAATTGTTTTTCATTCTCCGCTTATCCCTTTGCTCCGCTCTGCCCTGTAATACAGCAAACGAAATTTCCGATTTCGTTTACTATAACACAAAGCTCAGTCTGTTGTCAGCTCAGGATATCTTTTCTTAACAGCTTTGTAAAAAAGATCAACAGCTTCTTCCTTTGTGGCATTGCCTTCGAAATAGTTCTTCATGGCATGCTGGAATTCCTCGTTGCAGCCCTGATCATAGTAGGAAAGGTTGGAAAGATCAATCGTATCCGCGCCGGAGCAGAAAAGAGGAATCGGGTTCTGCCCACCGAGTGCGGAGTCTCCGTAGCCGGGATCAGCCGCAAATTCTTCCATCAGGGGCCTGTTGTTGACGAAATCATGATCATCGGTAACGATGGCCTTCAGGATATCTTTGTCAGCAGTCATCTTAAGAATGATGTCCTTAATGAGCTCCGGATTATCCGTGCCCTCAGCTGCGCAGATCCATGAGCCGCCCCAAAAGAAGCTCTGCGGTCCGGTAACAGCGCCCCAGCCGCCGTCATGAGCAATAGAGCCTTCTTTGTCGGGTGCCATCGCGAGGTTGATGAACCAGGCGGATCCGAAGTAGCAGAAGACCTTTCCCTCAGGATAGAAGCCCTTTGCCCATTCGTCGCTCCACAGGTCCTGGGTGCCTGTAAGGCCGGCATCGACCAGGGCTTTGGAATCGTCAACCCACTTGTCCATGTTGGGGTCGATATGGACTTTTCCGTCTACAACCCACTTGCTGCTCACATTGTTGGAATATACGCGATAGGTGTCGTTAACCGTCGAGGTCATTTTGTAACCTCCGGCCCTGACTTTCTCTGAGGTCTTATTGAAAGTATCCCAGTCTTTGACGGCTTTCTGAACCTGTTCGGGATCATCGGTGCCGAGAACATCCTTTGCGATCTCGCGGTTGTAGATCATGACCGCGGGGAAACTCTGCCAGGAAGCGCCCTTAAGGTTTCCGCTGGAATCGGTGACAGCATCCTGTGTATATTTATACTGATCGGGAAGATCAGCTGCAGTAACACCCACCCTGGAAAGAGGAGCCGTGAACTCGGTGTCCACATATTTAAGCGCATAGTCGGACTCTGTAAGGAATATGTCGATCTTATCGTCAGCCGTGGCATCGGCCTGTTTTAAGAGGGATTCATCAAGGAATTTCTGATAGGCATCGTCCTGATTGGGGGTGATGATCCATTTTATGGCCACATCGCCGATCCTGCCGGTGTTTGCGTCCACTTCCTCATAGCCGGGATAGTGGTCAGCGATCCTGCACCTGAACTCTTCGTTCCAGCAACAGATGTTGAAGACCTTACCTTCGCTGCCTGCGGCTTTCTCCGCCCCGGTTTCCCACGCATCTTCGCGGCAGGCTGTCAGGAAAGCTGCCAAGGCAAAGGTCAGCACAAGACACAGGATCATTCCGGCCGATTTTCTGATGTTCATTTTTTCTCCTTTTTGTGGTCCCGGATTTCGTATTCAAGCCAACGAAAACGTTTAAGTCAAATTATTGTACCCTGCTTTTTTTAAAAAGTCAACTTATGAACAGGTCCTGATATCTTGTCAGAAGAGTTGTTATGTCGTATTCTTGATTGATAAAGGAGGGTCAGTATGATTAAAGACGGTAAAATCTGGTTTGCGAACAGTGACGGGGGAGAAGCGTTGGTTTTAAGTCCCGGGATGGCGAATCGCCACGGACTTATAGCGGGGGCAACGGGAACCGGAAAAACCGTAACCCTGAAGGTTCTTGCAGAGTCCTTTTCAGAGCTGGGAGTTCCGGTTTTTATGGCTGATGTTAAGGGGGATCTGGCCGGAATGTGCGAGAGCGGGGAAGAGAGTGATTCGCTAAGAGAGCGTATCAGCCGGTTCGGACTTGACGGGGCAGGTTTCGCCTTCGAAAAATATCCGGTGACTTTCTGGGATATATACGGGAAAAAGGGAATCCAGCTGCGTACTACCATTTCGGAGATGGGGCCTCTTCTTTTATCCAGAATTCTGGGGCTCAATGACCTTCAGAGCGCTCTTCTTTCAATCGTATTCAAAATAGCCGATGACGAGGGGCTCCTGCTTCTGGACACCAAAGACCTTAAGGCGATGCTTAATTACGTGGCTGAAAACAACAGTCTGTATGCGGCGGACTACGGAAATATCAGCAAGGTTTCAATTGCGGCGATAGTGCGAGCTCTTGTGTCACTGGAGCTTATCGGAGGCGATATGTTCTTCGGAGAACCCGCTTTTGATATAAGGGATTTTCTTTCAGCGGATACCGACGGAAAGGGAATGATTCATATTCTGGACAGTGAGAGTCTTATAGGAAACGGGATGCTTTATTCAACGTTTCTTCTGTGGCTTCTCTCAGAACTTTTTGAGCTGCTGCCGGAGGTCGGGGATACGGAGAAACCGAAGCTGGTGTTTTTCTTTGATGAAGCCCACCTTTTATTCCACGATGCGCCGAAGGCTCTGACGGACAAGGTGGAGCAGGTTGTGAAGCTCATACGTTCAAAGGGAGTCGGTATATATTTCTGTACTCAGAATCCCAGGGATATTCCGGACGGAGTGCTTTCCCAGCTGGGAAACAAAATCGAGCATGCCCTTCATGCCTACACTCCTGCGGATCAGAAGGCGGTTCGCGCGGCGGCGGAGGCATTTCGGGAGAATCCTGCCTTCGATACCTATGAAACGATAATGGCCCTTGGTACCGGAGAAGCGGTAATCTCTCTTCTGGGAGAGGACGGTGTGCCGGGAGTGGTTGAAAAAGCTTCGATTTTGCCGCCCAAAAGCCTGATGAGCTCCATCGGGGAAGTAAAAAGGGAAGGTGTGATAAAGGACAGCTGCTTTTATTTGAAATATGCCGAAGCAGTGGATCCCGATTCCGCCTATGAGCTGTTGAAACGGAAAGGAATAGAAGAGGCGGAGGCAGCGGAAGCAGCAAAGGCTGAGGAAGAGCGGCGCAGGCAGGAGGAAAAGGAAGAAGCCGCCAGACAGAAGGCGGAAGAAAAGGAGGAGGCTGCAAGACAGAAGGCGGCCCAAAAGGAAGAGGCCGCCAGGCAGAAGGCGGAGGAGCGGAAGAAGGAGCAGGAGGCAAAGGCGAATAAGCGGGCCGTGAAATCCGTCGGAAATACGGTGGCCGGAACAGTTGGACGCGAGGTGGGAAAAAGCGTTGGCAGCGGATTCGGAAAATTCGGGAAAACTCTGGGAGGGAATCTGGGCGCAAGCCTCGGACGCGGAATACTGAATACATTGTTCAAAATTTAGAAAAAAAGAAGCAGGGCCGCATCGGCGGCAGAAAGGGAGGAAAAGAATATGTCTGAAAAACCTGTTGTTACAATTACAATGCAGAACGGAGATGTGATAAAGGCGGAGCTCTATCCTGAGGTGGCTCCGAACACGGTAAACAATTTCATATCCCTGGTGAAGAAGGGCTTTTATAACGGACTTATCTTTCACAGAGTGATCAAGGGCTTTATGCTGCAGGGAGGAGATCCGGAGGGGAATGGTACCGGAGGGCCGGGGTATGGCATTAATGGTGAGTTTGCCTCAAACGGGTTTCAGAACAACCTTAAGCACACCCCCGGCGTTCTTTCCATGGCGCGTGCCTTTGACCCTGATTCGGCAGGCTCCCAGTTCTTTATCATGCACAAAACCTCCCCTCATCTGGACGGGGATTACGCAGCCTTCGGAAAGGTGACGGAGGGAATGGAGGTCGTCAACAGGATTGCGGAAACCGAGACCGATGCCGACGATATGCCCCTGACGCCGCAGGTGATGGAAAGCGTCACGGTGGAAACCTTCGGGGTCGACTATCCGGAGCCGGAGAAAAACGGAAACAGATAATGAGTTTCTGGAGCTGTCGCGGCCCGGATCAACTGGTTAACATAAGTTTTCCCGCCTGAGATAGTCAAGAATTCCTCTGCAGCCTTCGGTTACATCTATCCAGGTACTGTCGAAATCCCGGGTGTACCAGGGATCGGAAACCCCTCCGGGGCGGTTTGTGAAGTCCATCAGAAGGGACATTTTTCCTTCGGTATCCTTTCCCATGATACGCTGCATTCCGATAAGGTGAAAGCTTTCCATACCGATAAGCATGTCATAGTGTGCATAATCCGCCCGGCAGATCTGCCGGGCG
>JAILBQ010000014.1 GCA_024680815.1 Lachnospiraceae bacterium
TTCCGCCGGCAACCTTTTTCAGTTCTTCCGCCGCTACCTTCTTGTCGATCAACTTCTTCAACATTTTGCTCACCCTTTCTTTATGAATGCCCCCCGTGGAGGCTGTTTTGTTTTCTGTCCTTTATATACAGAAAAGAGAAATCTGTTACGGACTTTCTGAAAAAAACTATGATTGTTTACACCATCCGGGAAACAACGCCTCTTCCTTGAAAAACCGTCGACATCCTGTCTCCAAAGGGAGTGCAGGAGCTCTCATCCTCGTCAGCATCGGATAAAAGGGGCCTGTATTATCAGATTCCTTTACGAAAACAAAGATATATCGCTGCCTCCCATCACATTTCAACGGCTGCGGTGATGATTCAGCGCGGTAGAAAGGACGCTGTCATTCTCTCCTTGATTATCAGGTATTCGTTCCCGGGCAGTATATCAAAAGTTTTTCCCAAACCGGCCGTTTCACGGTTTTATAATTTATAACGAGCAAGAGATGTCCCCCATCCTCTTCAGGTGGAGGTGGAATGCAAATAATACCCTACAGGGCACAGGCAGGCGGTGAGCAGAGATCTCCCGCCTCGTTGGAACGCTATTTGGAATATTTTTCCTTCGGAAAGATTTGAACAATGGCGTTATAATATAGTGACAGACAAAAAAGCATAAACCTCTTATCCGAAAATATCTCCGGGTAAAAGAAGCGAAAACGGACCTTGGATAATAAAAGGGGGTGGGTGGGATAATCATCAATACGGGACAGAGAACGGATATACCGGGCTTTTATGCCGAATGGTTCGCAAACCGGCTGCAGGAAGGTCTGGTATGTGTGCGGAATCCTTACGATCCCCGACAGGTCAGCCGCTACCGGCTGGATCCTTCCGTGGTGGATGTGATCGGGTTCTGTACCAAGAATCCGGCGCCGATGTTTCCTTATATGGAGCTTTTGAAGGATTACGGGCAGTATTGGTTCATTACCATTACACCCTATGGGCGGGATATTGAACCGAATGTGCCGGATAAACATCGTCTGCTGGAGGATTTCAGGCAGTTATCCGAAAGGGTCGGCATCGATTCCATCGGCTGGAGGTATGATCCTATTTTCATATCGGAGCGGTATTCGATGGCGTATCATCTCCGGGCCTTTGAACAGATTGCCTCCGCTTTGGAGGGATATACGAGGACCGCGGTCATCAGCTTTATCGATCTCTTTCCCAAGGTCCGGAGGAATTTCCCGGAAGCGAAGGAAGTCACAAAAGAGCAGCGGTTGACCATGGGGAAGGCCTTTGCTGCCTTCGCCGCGGCCCACGGCATGACACTCAAGCCCTGCGCGGAAGGAGACGAGCTTGCCGTATATGGAGCCGACTGCGGCGGATGTATGAGGATACAGGATTACGAAAAGGCAATCGGAAGCCGCCTGCTGGCACCGAAAAGAAAAGGTGCCAGGGCGGAATGTGCCTGTTATCTCTCCTGCGACATAGGCGCGTATAATACCTGCCGACACCTTTGCAGATACTGCTACGCCAACGCGGAAGCTGAAAAGGTGCTGGCGCGGAGCCGCCTGCATGATCCGGACTCTCCGTTTCTGATTGGTAATTACAGGGCGGATGACAGGATTCATGACGTGCCGCAGAAATCATGGATCGACGTGCAGACACGTCTCATGTTTTGAAGGATGGAGCCGTCCGTCACTGAAAATATCCTTCACGGCCGGATTATCGTTGAAGGTAACAATCCCGTGGAAGCTTTTTCCACGGGATTATTTCGGATATTTTTACAGCCGGGCGGACAAAACGCCGATCATCTTGATCTTCATGTTTTCCGGAAGAGACGTTAGCCCTGTATAGATTCGACTAGATGCCGTGGGGTGTAAACGTACATGGCATCTGTCTCATTTTATCCTATGCTAACGGGGCCTATGCTGAATCCAGGAAAAAGGAAATGGATAGAAGCCCTTGAATTATCAAGGGCTTTGGGGAAATTTGCGTGATGGTGAAAATATTTTTTCGATGCGATGGCAATAGCTCGGATGCACAGGCATAGCAGGGAATATCGGGGCAAACCACGGAAAATGGCGGGTATTTGAGAAATAGATTACCATCGTTTTATTGCGTGAGTTCGAGTAAAGAAGGTCGACATTGCAGTGTCAATTTACACTTTATCACATACTTATCACAAATGGGGGAGAATTCGTTTATAGTGGTGTCTTTACTTATGAGTCAAACTATTACTGTCAATAACTATATTTTACCGGAAACAATAATCTGTCTTAGGACGGCTTCTCTGCAGGAAGGGAAATGCGTTCATGATGGCGAATAATTCATTCGAGAACGTTTTGCCATGATTGCTTTCTTGAAAAGGCAATGAGGATTCGTTTCTGGGAAAACGATGACATAATCTATCATGTGAAGTTCTGATGCAAGCGGAAGGATCTCATCGAATGCCTGGCACGGGCCGGGATTCTCATGTTCCCATTAGGAGCCCAAGGAAACGGCCTATCAGCTGGCGGGACATCCCGATGACCTCCGGTGGGAG
>JAILBQ010000047.1 GCA_024680815.1 Lachnospiraceae bacterium
CGCTCTATCAGGAGCTGGATATATTTGCGGATTTTATCATGTTCCTGTGCGATACGAACGGGAGGACCCTCGACCTGGACGATTATATCGATTATCTGCAGTCCGTAGAGGATCTGGATGACATACAGGAGAGGGCGAAGGTACTGTCGGAAAGGCTCGATGATATAGAGGCGTCGAGCAGGGCGTTCGAGGCTGAGAGCAGCGAAACAGAGCTTCCGGAGCAGACGTAATAATTGTTCCTGCAGGGTGATTTTGTTGTATAAAATGTTAATAAAAAAGTCGGATATTTTATTGCTTTTTTGTGAAATAATTGTATAATTTATATCACGGCCGGATACAAATCCGGCAAATTCAAAAAAAGGAGATGAAGGTATGAAAAAGATTTTGGCATTATTGTTGACGGTGGCTATGACAGCCGGCCTGTGCGCCTGCGGTGCAGAGGCTACTGCTCCCGCTCCTGAGGCTCCCGCGGCGGAGGCGCCGGCGGCAGAGGCAGAGGCTCCGGCGGCTGTAGACGAGGCTCCTGCGGCAGAAGCACCTGCGGCTGATGCGGCCAACCCGGTTGCAGGAAAGAAGGTTGCATATGTAATGCTTCTTCCTTCTGCTACGATTTTCCAGATGTGGAAGGATTCCTGCGCGAACCTTTGCGACGCCATGGGCGTTCAGTTCGATTTCTTCTTCTGTGACGGTGATTTCAATAAGTGGCAGGATACCATCCGTACCTGCGCTTCCGCCGGCTACGACGGACTGCTGGTGAGCCACGGAAATCAGGACGGCTCCTATGTATTCCTTAAGGAGATCGTTGACCAGTATCCCGACATGAAGATCGTTACCTTCGATACCCAGTTCTATACAGACGGCGACTATCAGAAGATCGACGGCGTGACCCAGTTCTTCCAGCAGGACGACAGCCTTGTTACCGTTCTTCTCGACAGCATGATCGAGAAATACGGCGAAGGCGTCCGTCTTATCAAGGTCTGGAGAGGACCTAACTACAATTCCCCGTTTGATCGCCGTGAAGTCGGCTGGAAGGCCTATGAGGATGCCGGCAAGATCAAGACCGTCGGCGAGGTTCAGCCTCTTCAGGATACCATGGATTCCGCCAATACCGTTTTCGCCGCATATCTGCAGAGCGTAAAGCGTGAGGACGTGGACGGCGTTATCGCTTACTACGATCTCTACGGCCAGGGCGTATACAAGGCCATAACCGAGAACGCCAACTTCAGCGGAGCGAATGCTCTTCCGATGGCTTCCGTGGATATCGATCCCGTTGATATCACAAACATGCAGACCAATCCTGATATCTGGACGGCTGCCGGAACCACCGACTGGACTCTTAACGGCGAGATCGGAATGCGTATTCTCTTCCTTGAGATGGCCGGTGAGTACGACAAGATCTATGATCCCGCAAGCGGCAAGACCGGTGTTGACTATGTTGAAATCCCCGGTTCCCCGATTCTTGCTTCCGAGCTGAAGCCCGATTCTTCTGTTGAGAATCTCGGCGATATCGCCGGCGATACTTACGGCAACCTTGACTATCTGTCAGAGGCAGACTGGATGCCGAAGGATCTTATCCACAAATAAGCAGTTCAGGATAACCGGTAGTAATGCAGTTTACCAAGGAGGGCATCGGAGAAAACTCCGGTGCCCTCATTTTTAAAAGGAAAACTATAGTATGGAAAAGATTACTCTAAGTACAAAAGGTGTTTCGATGGAGTATCCCGGCGTTAAGGCGCTTAAAAACGTGGATTTTGAAATATCCACGGGTGAGATACACGCCATTGTCGGAGCTAACGGTGCGGGTAAATCCACGCTGATGAACGTTTTCGCCGGGTCGAACCCGGGGTACACCGGACAGGTGTATTTAAACGGGGAGCCCATAGAGGTTCGTACTCCGAATTTCGCCAAAAAACACGGGATACAGATAGTGTATCAGGAGGTGGATACAGCGCTGGTTCCTTCGCTTTCGGTGGCCGAGAACATAATGCTCAACGACCTGGTTATGAACATGAAGGGTTCCTTTATGAACTGGGGCTCGGTGAGAAAGTCCGCGGCGAAAGCGCTGGACAGGCTGAATATAAAAAACATCAACGTAAGAACTCTGGTGCAGAACCTGACTCTGGCGCAGAAGCAGATGGTGCTGATCGCCAGGGCCATCCAGGCGGACTGCAACTTCCTTATTCTTGACGAGCCCACGGCTCCTTTGTCGGATACGGAAACCGAGGAGCTGTTCAGAGTGGTAAAAAGCCTCAGGGAAACTGAAAACATTGCCATTATGTTTATTTCCCACCGGCTTCATGAGGTCCTGCAGATCTGCGACAGCTATACCGTTATGCGAAACGGCGAAATAGTTCACAACGCGCCTGTTACGCCCGAAACCACAACAAAGGAAATAGTTGAGAAGATGCTCGGACGTTCCTTTGAAGAAAATTTCCCCAAGGAAAAGGTGGAGATCGGGGAAAAATTCTTCGAGGTAAGAAACCTGTCCGGAGCGTACGGAAAGGTCAACAATGTTTCCTTCTATGTGAAAAAGGGAGAAATAGTCGGCATAGCGGGCCTTGTGGGAGCCGGAAAATCCGAGCTGTGCAAAACCATCTTCGGAAGTTATAAAAAGACCGGAGGAAGCATATTGCTCAACGGGAAAGAGCTGAAGATCGGCAACCCCGCCCAGGCGGTAAAGAACAGGCTTGCGTTGGTACCCGAGGAAAGGCGTAAGGAGGGCGTTTTGGTTCAGGAGACCGTGGCCTTCAATCTTTCCGCGGCCTGTCTGGATAAGTTCTGTCTTATGAGCTTTGTCCAGAAGGGAAAGGTCAATGAAAACGCCAGACGCTTTGTGGACGATCTCGGGATTGTGACGCCGTCAATCAGGCAGCATGTACGGAACCTTTCCGGCGGAAACCAGCAGAAGGTGGCTGTCGGTAAATGGCTTGCGGCTGACTGTGACGTGTACATCTTTGATGAACCCACCAAGGGTGTGGACGTCGGAGCAAAGCAGGATATCTTCCATCTTATCAATAATATTGCCAAGGCCGGTAACGGAGTGATTTACGCATCCTGCGAAAACAGCGAGCTTTTATCGATAACCGACAGAATATATGTCATGTTCGGCGGAGAGATAATGGCGGAGCTGGTTACGGCGGATACCAACGAGGATGAGATAATGAATTATTCCGTAGGCACCAGGGCTTAGGAAAAGGAGGAACATAATAATGGATTCGGCTAAAACAAAACATACCGCGAAATTTCTCTTAAACTGGGCGGCAGTCATTACCCTTGTACTGTGCTTCCTGGTATTCAGCCTGATCAAGGGATCGCTTTTCATGTCCGGTATAAACATGGTTAACATCCTGTTGGCTATGTCGATCACCACGGTTTTCGGTATCGCCGCAACGGTGACAATGGCTCCGGACGGCTTTGACATGTCGGCCTGTACCCTGGCCAGCTGTTCCGCATACGTCTTTGTGTCATCCTATCTCTGGTTCGGCTTCAACCTTGCGTTATCCATAATTGTCACGATAATTGTAACTATCATAGTGTATCAGCTCACGATGTTCCTTATCCTTGTCTGCAAGATTCCCGACATGCTGGCTACCTGCGCGCTGATGTTTGTGCATCAGGGGCTGGGGCAGTGGTATATCGGCGGAGGCGCGGTCTCCACGGGAATGAAGACCTCCTGGGGAGCAGATCCGGTAAGGATACAGCTTTCGGAATCCTTCTCCGCCATAGGACGGGCGCCCTACATTATCTTCATCATGCTGGGCTGTGTACTTGTAGCCTGGATAATTCTGGACTTCACTAAGCACGGACGTTTCCTTTATGCGATGGGCGGAAACAAGCAGGCGGCAAAGCTTTCCGGTATCGATGTGAAAAAGTACCGTTATATTGCCGGAATGATCACGGCGGTTTTCATCGCCATCGGCGGAATTATGGTTTCCTCGAGAGGAAGCTCCGCCCAGGTTATGTGCTGTGATAACTACCTGATGCAGTCGCTGGCGGCGGTGTTCGTGGGACGTTCCGTGGGAGGCGCGGAAAAACCCAACGCTCTGGGAACGCTTGTGGGAGCCATGCTGGTGTCGACGCTTGAGAACGGACTTACGATCTGCGCGGTTCCGTACTATGTTTTACCCGCGGTCAAGGGTGCGGTGCTGGCGCTGGCGCTGATTGCGGCCTACGCGGGAACAAAGGACCAGTGAGGCCGGTTTAAGCGGAACTTAAATCGGTCACCACATTATTTTAAGAGGGTTTTGACCCCTTAATCATTTTTTGGAGGATTAAAATGTCTGATTTCAGCAAATACTTTTTAATGATAAACGAAGATGATCCCGAGGGAACGGAGAAGGTCGTTATTGAATATACTCTTCAGAAGACAAAGGATCAGATCGATTGGGATGAGGCGACCATGCAGGCCAAAATCCCCGGTTCCCACGGGAATCTCAACCATGTGTGCCGCGTTACTGACGGCAAGGGCCACACGCTTTATATCAAACAGGCAGGAAGCAATTTAAGGATTGACGCGGATATGACGGCAACTCTGGACCGCAACCGCCAGGAATCCGAGATCCTTCAGCTTGAGGAGAAGTGGGCTCCGGGTATGGTTCCTCATATCTATTTCTACGATACGATAATGTATGCCTGCGGAATGGAGGATTGCAGTGATTATCAGGTGATGAGGGACGCTATGCTGGAGCATAAGACATTCCCGAAATTTGCCGACGATATATCCACCTTTATGGTAAATACCCTGCTCTTATCCAGTGATGTTGTGATGGATCACAAGGAGAAAAAAGAGCTTACCCGCAAATTCATCACTCCCGATCTGGACGATATCACGGAGAAGCTGGTTCTTATGGAGCCCTATCTGGGTGCGGAGCGCAACAATATTTACGAGCCCAACAGGGCCTTTATCGAGAAGGAGCTTTACGGGGATGAAAAGCTTCATCTGGCAGTCAGTAAGCTTAAGTTTAACTTTATGACCAACGCCCAGGCTCTGCTGCACGGCGACCTTCATACCGGCTCCATCTTTGTAAAGGAGGACGGGACAAAGATCTTTGACTGTGAATTCGGTACTTTCGCTCCGATGGGCTATGACGTGGGCAACCTTGTGGCAAATATGATTTTTGCATATGTGAACGGGCTTTCCACCGATGATAAGCCTTTCTGCGACTGGTGTCTGGATGTCATCGAGCAGAGCATGGATCTTTTCATCGAGAAATTCAATAAAAAGTACGACGAATATGTGACAGAACCCATGGCGAAGGTTGAGGGCTTCAAGGAGTGGTATTTCGATACCATTCTTAACGATACCGCGGGCTATGCGGGAACGGAGCTTCACAGAAGAACCGTTGGCATGGCGAACGTTGTGGATGTCACAACAATAGCCGATGAAAAGAAGAGGCTGCTGGCGGAGAGGATTAATATTCTGGCAGGAAAGGACTATATCCTGAACCAGGAGAAATACCGCAAAGGCAAGGACTTCAGGGATGCCGTAATCCGTGCCACCGAGGCGGCGGAAAAGACACTTTAATTACACGGAGGATTGAGATGTCAAATATAGATGAATTCTTTGAACGGGTAATATCCGTAAAGCTTCCGGAGGACAGGCAGACCGTAGATATTCTGGAGCAGACTCTGCTTCCGGGAACAATTAAGAGGATCAATTTAAGAACTAAGGAGGAGCTCTGGGACGCGATTAAAAAGCTTAAGGTCAGAGGGGCTCCGGCCATAGGAGTCAGCGCCGCGTATGGAATAGCCGTCCTGGCAAACAGGATAGAGGCCTCCGATTTTGATTCCTTTTATAAGGAATTTAAGGAGTTAAAGGATTATCTGGCATCATCCCGGCCCACTGCGGTCAATCTTTTCTGGGCCTTAAACAGGATGGACGATAAGGCTCTTTCCTTAAAGAACGAAAGCCTCGATAAGATTAAGGAGCTGCTTTTCGAGGAGGCCCAGAAGATAAGGGATGAGGACGTGGCCATAAGCCGGAGCATAGGCGAGCTGGGCTTCGGACTTTTGAAGGAGCTGAAAAAAGAGGGGAAGGAGGTCGGTATTCTTACCCACTGCAATGCCGGAACAATAGCTACGGCAAAGTACGGAACCGCCACTGCCCCCATGTATACCGCCCTGGAAAACGGCTGGGCCGGAACGGACATGCATGTTTACTGCGACGAAACAAGGCCGCTGCTGCAGGGCGCCAGGCTTACCTCCTTCGAGCTGCATAATGCCGGGATAACCACGACCCTGCAGTGCGATAATATGGCTTCGATGCTGATGAAGCAGGGTAAGATAGATATAGTTTTCGTCGGCTGCGACAGAGTTGCGAAAAACGGGGATTCGGCCAATAAGATCGGAACCTCCGGCCTTGCCATTCTGGCAAAGCATTACGGAATACCCTTCTATATCTGCGCTCCGTCCTCAACTATAGATCTGAATACAGCCAGGGGCGATGATATTCCCATTGAGATGAGGGATCCGGAGGAAGTTACCACAATGTGGTATAAGGAAAGGATGGCTCCCGAGGGGATCGATGCCTTTAATCCGGCTTTCGATTTTGCGGAGCACGAGCTTATCACCGGAATAATAACAGAGAAGGGGATTGCGCACGCGCCCTTCGACAAGGCTTTTGAAGAGCTGGGGATAGGGAAATAAACAGGAAAGGAGCCGTATCCGGAATGAGTAAATTTGACAAAAAGTGGGAAAAGGAAGTCCTTGAGATTGCCGACGGCATCAGGATGAGAGTTTTCCAGCACACGGTTGAACAGAACGGAGGGTATTTAAGCCAGGCGTGTTCCTCTGCTGAGATTTTCGCCGCCCTCTATCACGGACTTATGAAGCTTCCGAAAATTAAGGAACCCCTGATGCCCGACCCCTGGCAGGGGGCTCCGGGGCCCGGGAATCCTATACATACCGGAATCAAGTTTAATTCCGGCGGGAAAGCGGGTTATGACAGGTTCATAATGTCTCCCGCCCAATATGCGCTGGTTGTATATGCCGCGCTTATAGAGACGGGCAGGATGGACGAAGCCGGAATGGAGGCCTACAACAAGGACGGGGGCAGCGTGGAGATGATCGGCGCGGAGCATTCTCCCGGGATGGAGGTCACGACAGGTTCCCTCGGACAGGGCATATCCCAGGCTTCGGGCATAGCAATGGCTTATAAGCTGAAGGGCAGGAAGGAAAAGGTGTTCGTTTTCCTTTCTGATGGGGAATGCCAGTCGGGTGAATTCTGGGAGGCGCTTCAGGCGGCATCCTTCCACAAGCTTGACAATATGATAATGGTAGTGGACAGGAACGGCTGTCAGTGCGACGGAATCATGAAACCGGTTATGAATATCGAGCCCTTTGACGAACGTTTCAGATCCTTCGGTTGCGAGTGTGTAAGGATCAAGGGACATAAACCGCTCCTTCTTGCCGAGGCGTTATCCACACCCCACAGGGGAAAACCTCTGGCGGTGATACTCGATACGTCGCCTTACCATGGTCTCACGTTTATAAAGGAGCGCTCGCCGAAATTCCATTATGTCAGGTTTACCGAGCCTTCCCAGAGGGAGGAATACAGGGCGCGTTATGAAGCATTGGTAAACGGATAAGGAGGAATACAGATGGAAATTCTGAAAAGAGTTCACGCGAAAAATCTTGTGAAGTGGGCAAAGAACAAGCCCGAGGTGCTGGTGCTTTCTGCCGATCTCACCAGCTCCTGTGAGGCCGATGCTTTTCGTGATACTTATCCGGACCGCTTCTTTTCCATGGGAATAGCCGAGCAGAACATGCTTTCCTTTGCCGGCGGCCTTGCAAGAGAAGGCTTTGTGCCCTATGTTCATACTTTCGCGGTGTTTATTTACAGGAGGGCCCTGGATCAGATTGCCATGTCCGTGGCCTATCCCAATGTTCCGGTGAAAATGATAGGATTTCTCCCCGGAGTAACCACTCCCGGAGGAGCCACCCATCAGGCCATTGAAGACACGGCCATAATGCGTTCCCTGCCGAATATGACGGTGCTCGAGGTAGGAGACGCCACCGAGGTGGAAAATGTGCTGGACGTTTCCTATAAGATTCCGGGGCCGGTGTATGTGCGGATGTTAAGAGGCGAACTGCCGCGCATCTTCAAGACTCCCATGGAGTTTAAAAAAGCCAGAAAGCTTTCGGAGGGAAAGGATCTTGTTATCGTTTCCGCCGGGATATGTACAGAGGAAATGTTAAGGGCCGTGAAGGTGTTTGAAAAGAACGGTCTGGAGGTTTCGATGTACCATATCTCCACCTTAAAGCCTTTCGAATATCCGGAGATTATCGAGAGCATCAAAAAGAGCAAATACGGTGTTATCTCCATGGAAAATCATACAATAATCGGAGGCCTGGGCTCCTGTCTGGCAGAGTGCATGGCCGAAGAGGGCGTGGGCAAAAAGCTGTACCGCATCGGAATAGAAGACAGCTTCCTCCACGGAGCCAGCAGGCCGTATCTTATGAAGGAATACGGTATAGACGTACATGCCCTGTTAAAAACGGTTGAGAAGGCAACGAAGAAGAAGCTTAAATATAAGGAAGAGGATCTTGGAGAGGTGTTCATTCCCCAACTGCATTCGGATGCCAAGGCCGAGGCGCTGTAAGAGGCGTTATCAGGAGGATCTGTTTTGAAATTTGAGTATTACGATGATTCTGTATTAAAGGCACAGATATCAGGCGACCGCTTTACGGTCACCTACAGGATAAGGGCAGAGGAAAAGGAAGCTCACGAGATGGCGAAAACCATCTGCGTCGAGCAGTCGGTGGAGTTTCCGGCGGAGCATATTGAATGCGAAACCATCCAGAGCGATATCATAGGGAAGATAGAGAGCTTTACCGATGCCGGGGACGGTGCTTTCAGAGCCGTCATAAGCTATGCGGCGGAAAATGTGGGAGAGGATTTCCCCCAGTTTCTGAACGTGGTTTTCGGTAATTCCAGTATCCTGCCGGATATAACCGTGGAACGGGTGGATATTTCCGAAAGGCTGAAGGAGATTTTTCCCGGGCCCAGGCTCGGACTTCCGGGTTTAAGAGAGCTTCTGGACGCGCATGAGAGGCCGTTTTGCTTTACGGCATTAAAGCCTCTGGGACTGCCCGCAAAGGCTCTTGCGGAGGAAGCTTACAGGTGCGCCCTCGGTGGAATAGACCTGATTAAGGACGACCACGGCCTGATGAACCAGAGCTTTGCCGAATACCGTGAGCGGGTACGCCTTGTATCCGCTGCGGTCAGAAAGGCCAACGACGAGACCGGAGGGCATACTGTTTACGTGCCCAATGCGGCAGGAGCCTTTTCCTCCATGCTGGACCGCATAAGCGTGGCCGAGGAGTATGGGGCTGGAGGGATAATGTTCGCGCCGGGGCTCACGGGCTTCGATATGCTCTACTACGCTTCGAGACACACCTCTCTTGTGGTTGTGGGGC
This sequence comes from Lachnospiraceae bacterium, assembly GCA_024680815.1. Lineage (GTDB taxonomy): Bacteria > Bacillota > Clostridia > Lachnospirales > Lachnospiraceae > NK4A144. The sequence goes on from JAILBQ010000047.1 coordinate 9,418, forward strand.
ATCCCGCTTTTATCGGCTGCTATATTGACCGCGGAAAGGGCGGCATAGACTGCGAATGCCTTATAGGACAGCTGCCGAGACTTGCCGGGGCGGATATCATGGTCTTCCCGAATTTCGGCGGGCGTTTTTCCTTCAGCGAAAAACAGTGCCACGGAATACAGGAGATGGCGCTTGAGGATATGGGGAGCATTAAACCCATGGTGGTGTCCCCCGCCGGAGGCATGAAGGTGGAGCGCATTGATGAGATGAGGAAGTTTTACGGAAATGACGTGTCGCTCCTGATCGGAGGAAGCCTCTTTACCTCCCCCGGAGGGCTTACGGAGAATTGCGGGAAGTTTAAAAAGAAGCTGGAAGGGTGAACTGCGCCGGCAGCGGGTGGCGCCGATAATGATTGCGCCGGTTAGTGGTGACGTCGGACGGTGGTTTACATAATTTTACTGGTTTGGGAAGGGAGAAAGGATATGTTAAAAGGGATACCGGATATTATTTCACCGGAGCTGCTTAAGGTGATGCACGAGATGGGACACGGCGACACGCTGGTTATCGGTGACGCCAATTTCCCTGCCACGGCCCTTGCCGAAGGAAGCGGGCACAAAAATATAAGATGTGACGGGCATAAGGCCACGGAGCTTCTGGATGCCATTCTGGAGCTGTTTCCGCTGGACGAATTTGTGGATAAGCCCGTTACGATAATGAACAAGATGGAGATGCATAAGGATCTCGAATGCCCCGTGTGGGAGGAATTTGCCGATATTGTGGCCGCCCACGACAAGCGCGGGAAAGACGCGATCCGCTTCATGGACAGGTTTGATTTCTATGAAGCCACAAAGGAAGCCTATGCCACCGTCTCAACGACGGAGCACGCGTTTTACTCCTGTATTATTATTCAAAAGGGATGTTTGTAATAAAACGTTACTATTCACAGTTGATCAACATTCGGATAGTACGTGAGCTTGTTCACAGGTACTGTTCCGGATGTTGATCAAAACTGTGAATAGATGAGTAACAATTAAACACCGCTTTTCTACAAAAACAAAAACTTTCTACAAAAACAAAAACTTTCTACAAAAACAAAAATAAATCTGATATAATCATTTTGAGAACGGCTTAAGGAGAAATGATTATGTCAGACAGAATAAATCCGTTTACCCCTAATTTCGGGCAGACACCCAGACATATTGCCGGGCGGGATTTAATGATATCCGATATCTTTGATATGCTTGAAGGAAATATCGGTTCTCCCGCCCGGACATCTATTTTTATAGGAGCCAGAGGGAGCGGAAAAACAGCCCTTCTTACATATTTTGCTTCAGAGTGTCTTTCAAGAGGCTGGATAAGCGTCAGCGTCAGTTGTGTGCCCGGAATGCAGGAGGATATACTTCAGCAGGCTGCTATAGCATCCGAAAACCTTATCCCAAAAGAAAAAAAGACCCATATAACCGGAGTTTCCCTGGGAAATCTTTTTAGTGTGGAATGGGCGGAGGAATCTGTCCAAAAGCCCAATTGGCGCACCGGAATAACCCGGCTGCTGGAATATCTTTCCGAAAATGAGACCGGTTTGCTGATAACCATAGATGAAGTACGTCCTTCTCTGGATGAAATGATCCAGGTGGCGTCTGTTTATCAGCTGCTCATCAGGGAGAACCGTAAGGTTGCACTGCTTATGGCGGGGCTCCCATCGGAAGTCTCAATGCTCATAAATGACCGTTCTGTTTCTTTCCTGCGGCGGGCAAGCCAGTATTATCTTGAACGGATAGAAGATCATGACATAGAAACAGCCTTCAGGCTGACTGTAGCCGATTCGGGTAAGTCTGTCGGGACAGACGCGCTTGACAAGGCTGTAAGGGCCATTAACGGTTTTCCTTATATGATGCAGCTGGTGGGATACCGCGCGTGGCAGGATAGCGGAGATAAAGAGCAGATTGATTCCGAAAACATGGAAAGAGGGATAGAGCTCGCGGAAAAAGATTTTGAAAGCCGTGTGCTTAAAGCCACTGTCAATGAGCTTTCAAGAGGAGATATAGCTTTTCTTCGGGCGATGCTTCCTGATGAAGGTAAAAGCGATATCACTTCCATTATTTCCCGGATGAAAAAATCTTCCGGTTATGTATCCCGTTACAGGGCCCGCCTCATAGAACGCGGCGTGATAGAAGCTGTGAGCCGAGGAGTCGTCGCCTTTGCGCTGCCCGGACTGAAGGAATACCTGAGAGGAAGGAAGCACCTTTTTGGCGGGGAATAAGGTGAGACAGAGCTGTAGACAAAAAGCTTATTTTTTGTTATATTTATGGAGCAAGCGTAAAGAAATATCTGAGCGCAAGCCCTACAGCACAGAACGGCATTCTGAGTTGAAAGACTGACTGACGGCAAAGAAGTTACCGGAATGACTTTGAAAGCATGCCGTTCAGGCATGCTTCTTTTTAAGAACGGAGGGTCACAATGGAAGAAAAACGTATTGCGGTACTGGCCATTGCTGTGAAGGATCGGGAAAAGGCCATGCAGGTCAATGAACTCCTGCATCAGTTCGGTGATTACATTATATCCAGAACCGGTTTGCCATACCGGGAGCAGGGGATTAATATTATCACCCTTATCACGGATGCGCCGCAGGATATTGTCAGCAATCTCTCGGGAAAGATCGGCAGGATCAGTGATGTTGAGATCAAAATATCCTACCTGAAGGTATAAGAAAAACAGTGGGATGAAAAGGCTGATTGAGGAACTGTCCGAGCGGCATTCCCTGACAGAAGCGCAGTGGGCCCGGCTGATAGCCGGTGAAACCGATGAGCTGCGGGATTATGCTGCCCGCCTTGCGGTAAGCTTTCGGGAGAGAATATACGGTAAAACCGTATTTACACGGGGCCTGATCGAATTTTCCAATTATTGCAGGAATAACTGCTACTACTGCGGAATAAGACGGGACAATTCAAAGCCTGAGAGGTACAGACTTTCAGAGGAAGAGATCCTTGACTGCTGCAAAAACGGGTATGAACTGGGGTTCAGAACCTTTGTGCTGCAAAGCGGGGAAGATCCTTATTTTACCGATGAGAGGATGGAGTCAATAATCCGGAAGATAAAGCTCGGCTATCCGGACTGTGCCCTGACCCTGTCGATAGGAGAGAAGGAATATGGGAGCTACCGCCGTTTTTTTGAAGCCGGAGCCGACAGATATCTGCTTCGTCACGAAACGGCAGATTCTTCCCATTATGCCCTGCTGCATCCTCCGGAGCTTTCTTTTGCGCATCGTATGGACTGTCTGCAAAACCTTAAGGAAATCGGATATCAGGTGGGGTGCGGCTTTATGGTAGGGTCGCCCGGGCAGACACCGGAAACTCTTGCCAAAGACATGAAATTCATTGAAACACTGCAGCCTGATATGGTGGGGATAGGGCCGTTTATCCCTCATTCCCATACACCCTTTGCGGGAAAGAGGGGCGGAAGTCTGTCCGGAACGCTGTTTCTGCTGTCGCTCCTGCGCCTGTTAAAGCCGAACCTTTTGCTTCCCGCCACTACAGCTCTGGGCACTATTGACCCGCAGGGGAGGGAGAAG
>JAILBQ010000007.1 GCA_024680815.1 Lachnospiraceae bacterium
CGTCAAACAACACGAGCAAGTAGCAATTTACGTAGTAAATTAGCGGATTGCGAGTGTTGTTAGAATTGCGGGAGTTCCGCAGGAACGGAGCAATTCGTTGTATCAAAACAGTGATTCAGTACTTTTGGCGACCAAATCATAATATTACCGAAACAGCGTAAGCTGTATGATTGTGAAACGGAATTCGATACGGCAGAGAAATCCGCCTTGGGGGATTTCTTCCTTTTTTCTACACGGAGGTAGAACGTCATGTCTGAACACATGAGAGCAGAGGCTCTAAACAAGGCTTTCCCATCGGGAATGTCAGCTTATTATAAAGAGGACGCAGGTCCGGCCGGAGAGGAAATACCCAATCGAACCCGGGAGCTAAGAAAGCTTGTACGGGGGCTGGATCAGAACCCGAAGAAATCAAAAAACCCCCATTCTGCGACCCTTAAGGATAAACAGAACGGATTTCTGGAGCTTTCCGGGGCGCCGGCGAGTTCGAAAAATGACAGAAAAAATACCAAAAAGCCCGTTCACTATCATTTCATGGCGCTGTCGTCGAGAATAGCCAGGGCGAAAACCTCATGGAGTGCCGCCCAGGCCGTGTCCGTATCAAAACGAAAGGTGCTGGAAATAAAAGGAAAGATCTCTGCCGGAGAGAGCGACCCCGGGGAGCTTCACCTCGCCCTGATCCACGCAAAGCGCATGGAGATGGCTGCCAGAAAGAAAATGCATCATCTTGAGCTTGAGGAGCTGTCAGAAAACACCAGAAGGCGGGAGGAGCGGCAGGAGAAAGAGGAAGAAGCTGCCTCCGCGATGAGGGACGCTACCCTTTCCGCGGGAGAGGAAGAGCTTTCCAGACGGGAAGATGAGATTTTCGAGGAGAGACTTGACCTTCTGCAGGAGGCGAAGGAGGATTTCAGGGAACAGGAATCCGAAATCAGGGAAGAAGAGCTTTCCGCTTTGAATCAGCTGCTCTCCAATCTGGGTGACGACGAACTCGAAAATCTTGAAGACGCCATGGAGCAGCTGGAAAGCATGGAGCTCCTTGATCCGCATATCAGTGAAGAAGAACTCGATGAGCTGAAACGAAAGCACAGAGCCTCGGAAAGCAGGGCTCTTCTCAAGGCAGATATGGATTACCTGAAGGGGAAGCTCACGCTGATGCAGGAGAAGGGCGGAACCCTCTCGGAGCTAAACAGCGGCAAATTGTTTGCATCGGCGGGGTCACTCCTTATTCCCCCAAGCGCCGGCGCCTCCCCACAGGAGGGCGGTGCCGGAAACTCGGGCTTTGATTTTCAGATATAAAACCAAACGGCAGCCGTAATTAGAAAAACAACGGGGCCGCCGGATGCAACGGGTCCGCTGGAGGCAACGGGACCGCCGGAGGCAGCGGAAATGCGGACGATCCCGTCATGCTCCCCTGATTTCCTGACGCATAAAGCCCACATACGATATCGTGAAAGCCGCAAAGGTAAGCGCCAGCAGCCCGACCAGATGGGGCCAGATCAAGAGCAGACTCTGACCCAGGGGCAGATAGCCCTTAAGCGCCCCCACAAGCTGGGCGTAGGACACGGCATTGATGGCCCTGGTCGCGGGGTTCATCAATACGGAGCCCGCCTCGGAATATAGATAATACGGGGAGAGGCGGTTTAAGTTCAGATTCAGGTCATAGTTCTTCAGACCATTGACCGCCTGCTGATACTCGGTATTAACCGGATACACCGCGTTCGCCAGAATTCCGGCAAGCAGGCTCATAAAAATCGCGAAAAACAGCCACAGAGCGATCGAAGAAAGGGCCGAGGTCGTTGCGTGCCTGGTAAAGACCGAAAACAGCATGGCCATCGCCAGCCAGAAGCAGATGTAAATGTCCGTGAAGATAAAATAGATCAGCGCCCTGACAAGCTCCTCCCCGGTGGGCCTGATCCCCGAGAAAAGAAAGCCGCCGCAGCCCACCGCTATGCCCGTGCTGAAGATCATGACGGTAATCAGCGTGGAGGAGGCCAGAAATTTCCCGATAATGATGGAATCCCTGTAAATAGGCTGGGACACAAGGCGGTTTAAGGTGCCGCTGTTTTTTTCGGCGTTGATCGAGTCAAAGCCGAGAATAAGCCCGATAAACGGCCCGATCAGGGCAATTAACGACATATACGAGGGTATCGAGCTTCCGCCTGTGGAAAACAGCTTTAAGAACATGAAGCCTGTATCCAGCGAAGCCTTCGGATCCGCTGCCGCGTCCTTAAGCGCGCTGCCGATGCCCGTAACCGCGCCGTAAACGCTTGCGATCGTCATCGCGACCACCAGAATCAGAATAATGATGAACCTTTTGCCCGTTACGTGATCCGCCATTTCCTTCTGGTAAAGGGCCGTAAGGCTGTGATAACGGATATTTTTATTTTTATGCCCCCCTGCGGCCAAAGAGGCGCTTCCTGCTGCCGCCTTTTGCATCACTGTCATCTCCTTCTTTTTCGGCTTCTTCAAAATAGACACGGTAGATCTCGTCAAGATCCCCGCCCTTCTGATGCAGATGCAAGAGCTTATATTCATGCGTGATAAGGTACTTTGTGATTTCCTCCCGAAGGTCCTCCGAGGAGGTGATGACAAAGGTATTGCCGTTCTTTGTTATCCCGG
>JAILBQ010000073.1 GCA_024680815.1 Lachnospiraceae bacterium
GCCCGCCTTACGAATCATTCGTGCCGGGGCCGCCGCGCTGGAACACGCGCGGCGGAAATCTTGCGGGGCGGGCCCGGGCGCTGGAGCGCTCGGCGCTCCAAAACGCGCCCGCGAAACGTCCACTGGACGTTTCGCCCCCCGTCAAGTGGCTTCCCGAAAATCTTTATAATCAAAATCACCTAAATATTATTGGCATGCGTTACGAATACTCATGCACCAAGGGCCGCCGCGCTGGAACACGCGCGGCGGAAATCTTGCGGGGCGCAGCCTCGCTCCGCTCGGCTAAACGCGCCCGAAAACTTGTCGCGAAAAACGGCCTTGTCGCGAAAAAAACAGCCTGTGGATTTATTCCACTGGCTGAAAAAACAACTTCGCCCCGGAGCGGGTGCTCCGGGGCGGGGTGAGATATTAACACTGTATTGCCTTACGGTTCAGTCCACCGCGATCACGACAAAGGCATCCTGCTCCTCGAACACAACCTCGGCGGCCTTCGGCGGATTGGTGACGATTTCGATGTTTCCGGTAGTTTTATCCGTTTTTCTGTAGCCGATAAGAACCTCCCGCTGCCTCGCGGCGGCCTCACCCGCAGTGTAGATATCCGTCTTCTGCCCGGTTTTAATATAGTTTCCGGCAGGGCGAACATAGATCTCCGACCCCTCTTCCTTTAAGAGTTCCTCAAAGATAGCCCTGAGATTCCTCTCCTGACAGATCTGGGTGACTATAAGGCTTGTGATATTGCTGCTAATCACAAAGTCATTAACTTCGGCAATCTCCGCAAGCTCCTGATTTTCGACCCTCAGCATCTCGCTTGTGACGCTCATCTTTATTCCGCGGCTCTCCGACAGATACTTAAGCTGCAACAGAATAAGAAGAATCCTTGCATCCTTCTTCTCCGCCTCCTTCTCGTCCATGCCCTCGTAGGAATCGGCAAGCACCAGGACGGTATTATCCTTATCTTCCTTAAGAAGCGACTCCAGCACCGAGCGGCTGCAGCTGTCGCATTCCATCACCGTAACTTCAATGTTCTTAAGGTTCAGCCCCTCAATCTCTTCCCTGTAGGAAGCCTGGCCGGCATCAAGGGCAACGGTCATCTTCGAGCCGGGCGCCACATAATTATCCTCCTCTTCCAGGATAAATTTAAGCTTGCCGCTGTAGCCCAGGATAAGCATATCCTTCGTTTCCAGAGGCTCCTTCCGGTACTCCTTAAGGATATCCTCTTCCCTTACCGCGTGAGGAGAAGCGTCCATGCGGCTCTCCCCGTCATCCTCCGCAAACAGAATAAGCCTGTCCCCTTTTTCGACCTTAAGATCCGGCTCCGGGTTAAGCAGGATCCTGCCGTCGGAACGCACAAACCCGATCACGGTGGAAACCGGGAAATAACGGTTAAGCTCGGAAAGGGTTCTGCCGACCGCGTCGGGATGCTCTTCGATATAAAACTCACTGCCGTCCGTGTCAAAAATCTCCGTGTATACCTGGGAGAGACCGGCGTTGCGCCCGGTATGGGCAATAATCCTGGACATAACGTCATTGAAGCTTAATATCTCGGCAAAGCCCTCGCCCGCGACCTCCGCCGCCTCTTTGTTTTCCTCATCCCGGATAACCGCCGTGATATATGCCTTATCGTTTCCGTACTCCTTTAACAGCTTTGTTACGGCAAGAATACATTTTAAGGTGGCCGCGTCAGACTCCGCGTTAATGATGACGCTCCTGCAGGTATCAAAGGAACAAACCTTCAGATCATTAATATCGGAAATATTGCCGCAGCGGCATATAATCCGGGTGGTCTTTTTATCCGGAAAGCGCTCATTTATCCTGTCATCCATGACGTCCCTGTCATCTCTGTCGTCCATGATTACAAGAGCCTCTCTCTTATGGTTGGAATTGGCCTCAATAAGCTCGGAAACCATGGTATAGAGGCCTCCAGCAGCTCCGAGGATAATGACATGGCCCTCCTCCACCACAACGGACCGCCCCTTGCGAAGCTCCTGAACCTTTTCGTCAATGGCGTTGCAGATTATACCGGTAAGGGTGCTGAAGATAAAAATACCGATGACGGTTACGATGAGCATGCCGAAAATAAACGGAGTCCCCGTCTCCCCGTCTCCGCAGATCGTTCCGGGATCGAGCACATGGGTCAGGCTTATCCACACTCCGCTGCCAAAGCCGAGACCTTTCCCCGCTCCGGCGACGGCTATGATAATACCCATTATTAATACCGTCACTACGGAGGCAACCGTAAGAAGCTTGATGAGAGCGGCGGTTCCTCCGGACATCTGATTGTCAAACCAGTAAGAAAATCTGTTTTTTTTCATATCTCCCCTTTTCCGGACTTGCTTGAATTTATCCTGTGGATATGCTAAACTTCTATCTATGCCGGCGTGGCGGAATTGGCAGACGCCCGGGACTTAAAATCCCGTGGGATTATATCCCGTACCGGTTCGACCCCGGTCGCCGGCAGACCTTTTTTATCTATTTCATCATCTCCCCCAGCAGCGCCCTTGTGTCAGAGTGATCCGACAGCGAAAAATCCTTCTTAAACAGCGCCGCCGAGAAAGGCGGCATCGAGACCTTCATTCTGGCATCGCGCACAGGAGACAGCTCCGGCAATGTGGTAAAGCTTTCCTTATAGCTGAAAATAAGCCTTTTCATTTCCGTATTCGGCTTCACCCCGCAGCGCCATACCGGAATACTCGCATCCACGGGGTGGTCGTTGTTGTTAATCACCACAACAGAAGCCCCGTCCTTATTAAACCTTCCATAGGCAATAAAGCCCTCCCCGCTGAAGAGCTCCAGAAGACTTCCGGTTTTCAGCTCCCGGTTTTCCTTGTGAATCCTTATACAGGCCCGGTGGAAATCCATGAGCTCATAGTCCTCATTTCCCCAGGGATAGGTTCTGCGGTTGTCGGGATCGGTGAAGCCCACAAGTCCGGCCTCATCCCCGTAATAAATCGTGGGACAGCCCACCCAGGTCATCTGCAGAAGCACCGCTTCCCGCATAACGGCCTTGTTGATCCCCTCCGAGGCCGCCTCGGGTCCCAGAGTGGAAACCCGGCCCACCTTGTGGTTCGTTCTGGTAAGAAACCGGGAGTGATCATGATTTGAAAGCTCATTCATGCAGGAATTCATGGAGGAATAGTTCATGAAGGACTGATTTTCCAGCATGGCTCCCCAGAACGCCGAAGCGTTATTTAAAAGATCCGGACGAAAATCGTCACTGTGCTTCTCCATCCCTGTCAGAAACCAGGTTACCGGCTCCATAAAGGCGTCGTAATTCATTATGGAATCCCATTCGTCCCCGGAAAGCCAGTCCCTGGGGTTGCCGTAATGCTCCGCAAGTATCACCGCCTCAGGATTTGCTTCCTTTACCGCGCGCCGAAAATCCTTCCAGAATTTATGGTTAAAGCCGATGCTCCGTCCCAGATCAGCCGCCACGTCCAGCCGCCAGCCGTCAGCGTTATAAGGCGACGACACCCACTTTCTGGCAATACTCAGAATATAATCATAGAGTCTCGGAGAATCTTCATAGTTAAGCTTCGGCAGGGTGTCATGTCCCCACCAGCCTTCATAGGTATTGTTATACGGCCAGGAACCTCCCTGGAAATTGAAAAACTCATGATAGGGGCTTGACGCGTCTACATAGGCGCCCTTTTCAAAGCCTTCCGCATATTCATAAATTCTTTCACGATCCATCCATTTGTTGAAGGAACCGCAGTGGTTGAATACGCCGTCGATAATGACTTTTATTCCCATTTCATGGGCGCGGCGCACAAGCTCCGCAAACAGGGCATTGCTCTGCTCCAGATTTTCCCTGTCCGTGACCCTGCGGATATAGCGAGCGGCTTTTGCGTTATCACTCTCTCCTTCGGAAAGAACGGAGCCTCCGTCATGAATTATGACGCCGAAATGCGGGTCGATGTAATCGTAATCCTGAATATCATACTTATGGTTTGAGGGGGATACAAAGAGCGGATTGAAATATATGACCTCAATTCCCATATTTTTCAGCAGCGGAAGCTTGCTCATTACGCCGGCGAGGTCGCCCCCGTAGAATTCACGGACTCCGAAGGCTTCCGGTGTTTTGTTCCAGTCCGTCACCCGCCGGGAGAGACCGTTAATATAAAAGTATTCCCCGGTTTCCGGGTTGTTTGTGGGATCCCCGTCGCAGTAACGCTCCGTAAATATCTGGTACATGACAGCGCCCTTGCTCCATTCCGGCGTGGAAAAGCCCGGAATAAGCCGGAAGCAGTATTTAAGGTCGTTTGCGCGCACCGGACCCCGTCTGTCATAATACATTCTGATTCTGCCCGCTATAACCTCAAAGCAATAGTTTACCGGCTCATTATCCAGGGCAAGACGGGCGGAGTAGAAATCGAATTCCTCATTATGGTCGGTGCATTCCATCAGAATCCGTTCCTTATCCTTAACAAGATAGACATAGTCCACGTTCCGCCTTAAGGTTCTGAAACGGAGCGTAACTATGCTGAAGGGACGGGGCTCGGGCGGAGAAACATAGTCCTCCGTCATATCGGAAAACAAAGCGTTTTTGTTGAAGATCGGCCTGTTTCCGGCCATAAATCTTCTGGCCCGTTCATGAGGAGACAGATTTTCGTATAAGCTCATAGAAATCCTTTCGTTATCAGTTCCACTATAAACACAACGGCGCAGGCGCCGATTGCAACCGTAATAAGCCCCTTGCCGCGGACAGCCAGAAAAAGGGCGATTAAAAGCGCTGCCAGTCCCGAATATACATTACCGGTGGCGGTAAGAATTGCCGGAAAGGTCATGGCGCTTAACGTCACGTAGGGCACATAGTTTAAAAATGAACGTATAAAAGGGTTTTTTATCTCTTTTCTGATAAGTGTTAACGGCAGCACCCGGATAAGGTAGGTCACTCCCGCCATAACAAGCATATATCCGTAAAGTGAGCGATCCATGACCTAACCCTCCGTTTCAGCACTGAAAGGAAATAGCGCCGCGGCGCCCCCCGCAACCAGGACAGTCACAAGAATGATGCGTAACCCTCCGGAAATATCCTTTAACACCGGCGTAACGGCACATACCGCGCTCAAAGCGCAGGCAAGAAGCGAAGAAATAAGAATCTTCCGATTCTGCTTTGCCACGGGAACAACTATGGCAATAAACATGCCGTAGAGAGCAACCCCCAAAGCGTTAATCAGGCGTTCGGGCAGAATCTGTCCCGCAGAAGCGCCTAAAAAAGTGCCGAAAACCCATCCGAAAATGGATATCAGCATCGCTCCGTAGGTATAAAAGGGAGAGAGCTGTTTTCTGGCGATACTTATCCCGAATATTTCGTCCGTCATGCCATGGGCCATAAGCAGTCTCTTCGGAATACTTACTCCGGTCAGCTTTTGGGAAACAGCAGCCGACATAAGGGCGTAACGCAGGTTGATGATGGACTGCACCATGGCCATTTCGCCATAGGACCCTGAGGAAGCGATAACTCCAAGCCCGGCAAACTGCCCGGCACTGGTGACGTTTGTCAGGGAAATAAGCGTCGCGTCAAAAACACCGATTCCGGCTTTTAAAGCCTGTATCCCGAAAGCAAAGGAAACCGCAAGATATCCCAGGCAGATCGGGATGCCGTCCTTAAGTCCCTCACGAAATTCCCGACTGTTCATTTTTCTTTTTCTGCCGTTTCTTCAAACAATTTCTTCAGTTCCATTCCGAATTCCGGTAAAACTATCCGTCTGTATTTTTTTCCGCTCTTTGTCTCTTTCCCGTTTTGAATCACTACGACAGTAACGCCGCCCGGAGCCTCCACTGCGGAAATATGACTTGATTCTATATAATCCTCATCCACAAAAATATACGCTGCTCCGTTATGCGCCGCCTTCATAAGCTCCGGCGGATAGCTGCAGCGGATATTTCTGACACCGAGATCTGAAAGAAGGGCACGGAAAGCCTCATCCGCCCGGGAAGGCTTCAAGAAGGTGGCCGTTGTGATCCTCGCCGCATCCCGAATATAAAGGCATTCACCGTAATCCGCCACTTCCTGCGGCAGAACAATCGTAAACGCGCTGCCGCTGCCCGGTGAGCTCTTCACATTTATGGAACCGTCCATGAGCTCCACCAGCTTCCGGGCAGAATAAAGATTTCCCGGCTCATTAAAAAGCTTAACGTGCCGTTCCTGCGGAATGCCGATTCCGCTGTCTGTTACCTCAGCCTGCAGGAAAATTCCGTTATCCCTGTTTTCGCAGTCGACAGAAAGGGAAACAAAGCCCTCCTCAGTATACTGCATGGCGTTATCAAGGAGGATGGAAAGCACCTGATTTATCCGGGAGCTGTCTCCCTTAAGCTTCACCGGCAGGGCGGGATTGACACAGACGGTAAATTCCAGGCCTTTTTCAAGCATTGCGGAGCGCACACGGGACGCAGCTTCATAAATCAGCTTAAGGGGCTCATATTCCGCCAGAGTTAACGCAACTTCCCCGGAATCGATTCTGGAATAATCCAGAGCCTCATTTACCCTGAAAAGCAGGGCATTCGCCGCGGTATGTATCTCATCAATCCGCTTTGAAAGATCGTCAACGTCGGAATCCCGGGCATCGGCGGAAGAAAGGTTTACAAGCTCTTTTAAAGACGCACGCATCTGACTCCCCATCCCGTTCACGAACTCGGCATTGAGCCTGGCGCTTTCGAGCGCGGCATCCCTTGTTCTGTTAAGCTCTCTTAAAAGCTCCTCTTCCCCGGAAAGATCCTGAAGGAGAATCAGTCCGAGAAAGGCTTCCCCGAAGGAGTCATGAATATTATATACCGTCATCTGCCAGGGAACGCGGGTGTGCTTTAAATATACCCTGCAGTAAAACAGTCTGATATCGCTCCTTAACCGCCTTTCCCATTCTCCGGTATCGATATCGGAATCAAAAAATTCCTCAAGGGAATGCCCGGGAAGAGATCCGGCTTCCCTTGAAAGAACCATTTCCGCCTTTTCATTACAGTCCTGAATTCTGGCTTCATCCGCCCCGATTATAAGGATCGGAACATCCGTCTGACTCTTTGAAAGCAGTAAAAAAGCGTTCTGCATCGTAAGCTTGTTTCTCTTCCTGGCCAGGGCCACATTCAGCATGGCTAAAAACGCCAGAAACGCCGCAAGGGAGGCGGAAAAATAGAGATCTGAGCGCAGCAGCACCGGAAGGAGGAGATCCACCAGAGCGCTTATCGTAATGGCGAGAGCCATGAGCCACAGCTTTTTCCGAAGCCGCTCATGACGAATATATTTAAGTCTTGTTTTCCATCCCTTACAGATCCATAAAATCAAGGCGGCACAGGCGAGGGTATATACCGTCTGGATAAGCCTTCCCCAGAGCAAAAAACTCAGGATCAGCTCCCCCTGCTTTTCGTAGTATAAAAAATTGCGAATCGCAACCGCAGCCCAGACAAAACAGCCCAGAAGATAAAAAACCGACGCTATAAACCGTCTTTTCGGCCTGGGTATATCGGATACCCTGGCTGAAAACGAAACACACAGGGCCATATAAAAAACAGCGCAGAACTGTGCCGCCATGCGCACCAAAAGGCCGAAGGGGCTCCTTAAATCCACTTCGGAAAGGATGGCACAGCCCATGAGCCAGATAAAAATACAAACCGATCCCTCGAACAGCATCCGGAAGGTCTTACTGGCGCGAAAGCGCAGATATTCCGCCGTGCCCAGTCCCAAAGCCACCACGCCGAGCGCGGTCTGGAACCAAATCGTAACTGCCCTGAGAAATACCCCTGTTTCGTTGAACCGGATGAGCGGTTCTGTCATTTCTGTAATTTCTCCTAAAACGTCTTCAGCTTATCCCCGGTATCATCCGTTGTCTTTTCTATTTTTACGATCTTCACCTTATAGCTGTAGTCCGCGTTAACGGCCACGGAGCACACGTCTCCCTCTTTATGGCCCATTAGAGCCGCTCCGAGAGGCGATTCTATACTTATCATACCGTTCAGCGAATCTCCGCGGATGCTTGTGACGATTTTATATCTCTCGGTTTCCTTTTCCTCCAGAAATTCCACGGTTACGAAATTATTTATTCCCACCTCGTCCTCGCCGGATTCATCGGATATTATGACGGCAGTCCGGAGTATCCTCTCCAGATATCCGATCCGGCTCTCATTTTCGTTTTTTGCCTTTTTCGCGGCATAGTATTCAAAATTTTCGCTCAGGTCACCGTGGGCTCTGGCCTCCTTTACTTCGGCAATAAGCTGCGGACGTCTTACCAGCTTCCGTTCCTCGATTTCGGCCTCTATCTTTTCAACATCGCTTTTTGTTAAGGTTTCCTGTTTAGGCATTTATTTTCCTCTATAAGGCAGGCTCCGGAAGGGGCTCGCCCGCATATACTTTCTCGAATTCTTCTCTTGTCAGCTTCTCGCGTTTTAAAAGCTCCTCAGCCACACGGATAAGAGCCTCTCTGTTTTCCTTTATCAGCTCCCTTGCCCGCTCATGGCATTCGGTAACGATCTTCTTAACCTCTTCGTCTATCTCTCCCGCCATAACCTCGGAGTGTGACCGGGGATGGGCCAGATCCCGTCCGATGAAGACTTCGTCATCTTCATCGTCGTAGCTGACAACTCCCACCCTTTCGCTCATTCCGTAGCGGGTAATCATACGGCGGGCTGTCTTTGTGGCTTTTTTTATATCCGAGCTGGCGCCGGTGGTTATGTCGTCAAAGAACATTTCCTCCGCCACTCTTCCTCCCAGATCAACCACGATCTCATCCAGCATTCTGCCTTTTGTTAAAAACATCTCGTCCTTTTCCGGCAGGGGCATGGTATAACCGGCGGCGCCGATTCCCGTGGGTATTATCGAGATTGTGTATACCGGCCCCACCTCGGGAAGGATGTGGAAGAGAACCGCATGTCCGGCTTCGTGATACGCGGTGATCTTTTTTTCCTTGTCGGAAATCAGCTTGCTCTTTTTTTCCGCCCCTAGTCCCACTTTTACAAAGGATTTCTGTATATCCTCCATAATAATGAATTTTCTGGAGTTCTTCGCCGCCAGAATCGCCGCCTCGTTCAGAAGGTTTTCAAGATCCGCTCCCGTGAATCCCGCGGTGGTCTGGGCAATCTGCTTCAGGTTGACATCGTCTCCGAGCGGCTTGTTTTTGGCGTGTACCGTAAGGATTTCCTCTCTGCCCCGTACATCGGGTGCGCTGACTCCCACCTTGCGGTCAAATCTTCCGGGACGCATTATGGCGGGATCAAGGATATCCACCCGGTTGGTGGCCGCCATGACGATAATGCCCTCGTTACCCCCGAAGCCGTCCATTTCCACCAGCAGCTGGTTTAAGGTCTGCTCTCTTTCGTCGTGGCCGCCTCCCAGACCCGTGCCCCTGCGGCGGGCAACGGCGTCAATTTCGTCAATAAAGACAATACAGGGGGAATTTTTCTTGGCGTCCTGGAAGAGATCCCTGACGCGGGAAGCCCCGACACCCACAAACATTTCCACAAAATCCGAACCGGATATTGAAAAGAAGGGGACTCCGGCCTCTCCCGCCACAGCCTTGGCAAGCAGGGTTTTTCCCGTTCCGGGAGGCCCCACAAGCAGCACTCCTTTAGGAATCCTTGCCCCCACTCCCGTATATTTTTCGGGATTTTTCAGGAAGTCAACTATCTCCTCCAGATCTTCCTTTTCTTCTATAAGACCGGCCACATCGGTGAATTTGATTTTGCTGTCCTCCCCGGTTGTCATCCGGGCCCGGCTTTTGCCGAAATTCATCATCCGGGCATTGTTTCCTCCGCCCCCCTGGGCGTTAAAAATTGAGAAAATCACAAAAACCGCTATTATTGAAAGGATAAGAGGCAGACCCCAGGATAAAAGCCAGCTTTCCCTGGAAACATCCGTCTGGGTATAGGCCGGGAAGCGTTTTTTCAGCTCCTCCTCCATCTGCCCTACGTCCGCGACATAAAGCCGCTTTGTGGAACCGTCCACCATGGTGACATTCAGCACACCTGTGGGGGTTTCCGAATTCGGGGCGATTTCCACGGCGCGCACAAGATTTGATTCCAGGTCATGCTCAAATTCCAGGTTGGAATAGGCGTCTCCGTTCTGAAGACGGTTGCTGACGGTAAACAGAATGAGAATGATTCCGAAAATGACCATGATATATAACAGAATGTTTTTCATCGGATTATTGTTTTGCGAATTATCCACGGTTTTCCTCTTTCACCTGCGCCTCTGCCGGAACACGGGGGCACTTTATTTCGCGTCCTGATTCACTACACCGATATAGGGCAGCTGGCGGTATTTCTGCGCATAATCCAGGCCGTAGCCCACAATGAACACATCGGGAATCACAAATCCCGTATAGTCCACCGCCACATCCACAACCCGTCGGTCGGGCTTGTCCAAAAGAGAGCATATCCTGATGGATTCGGGCTTCCTTCCGGAAAGCACCTCCAGAAGGTAATTCATCGTCCTTCCGGTATCGATTATATCCTCCACCACGATAACGTCCTTGCCTCGAATGGGCTCGTCCAGATCCTGGGTGATTTTTACCACGCCGCTGCTCTGGGTCTCGTTTCCATAGCTGGAGCAGCGCATGAACTCAATATTGACCGGAACGGTTATGCTCTTTGCCAGCTCGCAGGCAAAAAACGCCGCTCCCTTCAGTATGCAGATCAGGGTTATCTCTCTGCCCTGATAATCTTCGCTGATTATCCTGCCCATTTCGGCAATACGCTTTTCTACTTCCTCTCTGGAATACATTATTTCAATTTTATCCGCCATAGCAGAGCTCCTCCTTAAACTCTTTCAAGTATAACACATGATTATTCCTGAAAAAATACTAATTGCTTCCCGCGTTTTTCCGCCACGACGCGGCGGGGGAGCTTTAAATGTTTCCTTCCCTCACCGGCAGAAAGGCGGATGCAGTCCGAAATATGCACCCTGGCGAAATCTCCTGCCCCGCCTGCAGTGCGTTCCAGACATTTACGGACAACCTCCGAAGAGATTATCTCTTCCTCTTCCCGGAAAATCAGACAGCTGAGCGTTATTTCTCCGTCGCCCTCTTCGCAGTAACGTTCCCACGCCCTCTCTGTCTGTGCGTTAAGATAATTTTCCAGTTTCCGAAAATCCTCAGCGGCTTCGGCAATATGGCGGACAGCGGCGGAATTGATATTTTCCGCCAAAGGCAGAATCTTATTGCGGATCAGATTCCTTGCCATGGTATTGTCCGAATTGCTCCTGTCGGTTCGCCAGACAAGCTCCCGTTCGTTTAAATATTCTTCGATTTCGGCCCGGCTTACCTCCAGAAGGGGCCGGACAATCCGCCCCCGCACGGGAGCCATTCCTTTAAAACCCGAAAATGAGCTTCCACGGAAAAGATGGAAAAGAACCGTCTCCGCCAGATCTCCCGCATGATGGGCCACCGCAATGCGGTCGGAGTCTTCCTCCTCAAAGGCAGCATAACGAACCTTTCTGCCCGCTTCCTCCAACGAAAGCCCCTCTTTTTTCGCAATGGCGGGTACATCAGCGCTGACGATCCTTAAGGGAATATCGAGTCCGCTGCAAAGGCGGGAAACAAAATCCGCATCTTCTCTTGACTCTTCTCCGCGAATCCCGTGTTCTATGTGGATTGCTCTCAGGGTAATGCCCAGAATTGCCTTCAGGTCATACAGCAAAAAAAGGAGGCACACAGAATCTGCTCCTCCCGAAACACCCGCCGAGACAGTAGCTCCCGGCGGAAACATATCGTGCGCTCTTATATAGCGCAGCACTTTTTCACTGACTGTCATCAGGTTTAAAGAGAATCTCTCCGGGCTTTACCAGGCCGAAGGCAGATTCTGCCGTCTCCTCTACAAACTGTCTCGTACCGGTATAGATCTTGTATTCACGAAGCTCCTTTGTCCGTTTTTTCTCATTTTCTATACCCTCGTTATATTCTTCTATCCGCGCCTCGAGCTCATGCTTTCTTTTAAGAAGAGAAGCGGAGTCCACTGCAATAATGGTTACAAACATCGCAACCACTACCGACACACACAGACAGGCAAGCCTGTTCTGTTTTTTCTTCCTGAAAGTAGCACCCGGCCGTTTTGACATGGAATGAGCCTCCTTAAATCGTTTACATAAGTTTACCAGCTTTGACGTATAACGTCAAGCCGGACTCTCAAACGTACCGGATAAGCTCTTCCGCCTCTTCTTTTTTCACGGTTTCCGCGACCTTTATTACCTCAGCCTTCACTGTTCTGTTTCCGAAGGCAATCTCGATAATATCCCCGCATTTTACCTCCGTCCCGGCTTTTGCGGCTTTCCCGTTAAGCATAACCCTTCCCGCATCACAGGCTTCATTTGCAACGCTGCGGCGTTTTATGAGTCTGGATACCTTCAGGAATTTATCAAGCCGCATGGAATCCTCCTTCTGACAGACAAAGTGCGGTGGCTTTCACCACCGCACCTGTAATCATGGAAAACTGAAAAACTGTCATCCTTAACAGTTTCTTACTTCTTGTTTACAAGATCCTTAAGAGCTTTACCAGCCTTGAACTTAGGAGCCTTGGAAGCAGGAATGGACATCACGGCGCCGGTCTGAGGATTTCTTCCCTCTCTCTTTGCTCTCTTGGTAACTTCGAAAGTACCGAAACCGACAAGCTGAACCTTGTCACCCTTCTTAAGCTGTGCGGAAACCGTATCGGTGAAAGCCTTAAGAGCCTTCTCGGCATCCTTCTTGGAAAGACCGGCCTTATCAGCCATAGCAACAACTAATTCTGTTTTGTTCATGTTGTGAACTCCTCCCTTGACATGAGTTTTTCTTCTGTTAATCCCGCGGCTTCTCTGCCGCTACAACTATTTATAACCGTTTTAAGGGGCCTTGTCAAGGAAAAAAGTCAAAAAAGGTTGATTTTTCAAGGTTTTTCGAGTTATGTATACTGAAAGTGCTTCGCTACAGCTCATTTACTCTTCCCGTGAACAGGATTACATTATCCGCCCGGTTTCTGATGGTAAATATAAAAGGCACGTCCGCCCGGAAGCGTATCGCCTCCGTCTCCGGCATCACCGCCGTAACTCCCATTGTTTCCTCAGTTACTGCGGCGGCCCGGCTTCCCTTTTCATCCACCTCCACTTTCGCGCGGTGAGCAATATCCGACAGATACAGATTTTCCGCGAACCCCGGGAATTTAGAGCCGGAAGAAACAAAAACCTCTTTCATTCCCAGCTTTTCCAGCGCCCCTTTAAGATTGTTAAAGGTTATATCCATGGTATATTTCGGCACCGCCAGCTCTTTAAGCTCCTGCTCATTCGCGTCATCCAGCGCTTCAAAAAAGGCATCCTTCCCCTCCTCGTCAAGAGTCGTGAAAAGTGCAGTAATATCCTTTTCACCCTCCTTATTTTCGGGAATCAGTATGTCCATGACCAGATCCGGATTTTCATAAGGTATGGAAAGCGCAGTAATCCCGTCACGGGTAACAAGCTTATAGTATTCATCGGAAAGATGCATAAAATCAACGTCTCTGTCACCATGTTTCCCGTGAAACGTTTCGGAATATGTTTCCTCTTCCACAAACTTTTTCTGCCACTCGCCGTAGAAATAAACCGCATTGATGAGATCCATTACCGTCTCCTGACTTGCGACCGGCTCATAATCCGGAATCAGTCCTCCGGTTTTTTCCTTCACCCACCCGGATATTTTCTCCTTTGTTTTTTCGAGGTTTCCCGCAAAATCCACGGAAAAAACTTCAGCGTTATAGATTTTTTCCGCATCGGGTTTTACCGACTTTTCAAATTCCGGACTCATGGGGAGGGAGTCGGCAATCCAGAGAGAATTCGCTGTCGTAAGCTTCGCCTTTTCCGAAGAGGGATAAGCTGTAAAAGCACTCATTTCCCTGCAGAAAGCGTCGTAATCATCTATACCGAGAGCCCGGGTAAGCTCCGCTCTTGTGTCCTCCCCGGCTCCCAGCGCCGCCATCCCAAGGGCGGCTTCTATGCTGAAAGGGGAATAGAAGAGATTTCCCTCCGGCGTCTGGGTTTCAAAAAGCCTCCAGTTAAAGTGGTTTACCGCAGTTGATAAAGCCGTGCCCTCTCCCGCATCAGCTTCGGGTTCTTCAGAAGCAGGCTCCTCCGGCCTGACGGGCTCTTCCGCCGGCTCTTCTTCCGGCTCAATTATAACCGGTTTCTTCTCTTCCTGCTTCATGGCAGGCTCCGGAACCTCTTCCGGAAAAGAGAATTCGTTGTCTTTCGATCTGCCGCAGCCCGAAAGGAGCGAAACAATAAGTGTTACGGCCAATATCTTCCAAATATTATTCATGACTATCCTCCTTTTCTTCCGAAGCGGACAGCAGCGCCTGATACACCTCTCTCCGGGAGATTCCCCGTTCCAGAGCCACCTTCTTCATGGCGGCTTTCTTATCCATCCCTTCTTCCAGATAACGTGAAACATGTGCCTCAAGGGTCAGGCCTTCCCAATCCCTTTTTTCATCCTTTAAAACATCCTCCCCGTCCGGGGGGGCGATAACAAGCACAAACTCACCTCTGGGCTCCGTGGTCCCGTAATAATCCAGGGCCTCCGGCAGGGTCATACGCAAAACCTCCTCGTGTTTTTTTGTCAGTTCCCTGCAAATGGCCAGTTCACGGGTTCCGAGATGCTCTGCAAGCTCTCTGAGAGTCTTCTTCAGATGGTGCGGGGCTTCGTAGAGCACAATGGTTCGCCTCTCCGCGGAAAGCTCCTTTATAATCTTCTTCCGGTCCCTGTTTTCCTGAGGCAGAAAACCCTCAAACACAAAGCGCCCGGAGGGAAGTCCCGAAACAGAAAGAGCGGTTACGACAGCCGAGGCTCCCGGCAGGGAAGTCACCGTGATGCCCGCTTCATGGCATTTTCTGACCAGCACCTCCCCGGGATCCGAAATAGCCGGAGTTCCGGCATCGGTTATCAGCGCAATATTCTTTCCCTCAAGAAGTCCGGCAATCAGGGTATCCGCCTTTTCATATTTATTATGTTCATGGTAGCTGCAGAACGCCGTATGAATATCAAAACGGTTAAGAAGTCTCAAGCTTTCCCGGGTATCCTCCGCCGCAATGAGATCCGCGTTTTTAAGACACTCGACCACGCGCGGCGTCATATCACCGAGGTTTCCTATCGGCGTTGCGCAGACATACAGAATGCCTGCCATGTTTTACACCCCTGCGCGTTTCTCAACCGTCATTGAGTCTGGATTTTCCGTCCGAGAGCTCCATGCGCTCCAGTTCCTTTAAAGCCTTCTCTTCCTCTTCCTGATTCTCTCTCTGGTTCTGCCTGTTATTCTTCTTTCCTTTCCTGGGCTTAAACTTCAGCTCCTCGGCGTGATACTCTCTTAATTCCTTTTCGTCTCCCTCTTCTATAATAACCTTCACCAGCTGGCGGAGCACATTTACACTCTCCACCCTGCCCTTTAATCCCTCGGGTGTTTCGACGAAATCTCCCAGCCCCGGAAGCTTCCGGTTCAGATACCTGTAAGTTTCCTCTTCGTTTTTCAGACAGCACATAAGTCTTCCGCAGACACCGGAAATCTTGGAAGGATTAAGGGAAAGGTTCTGCTCCTTAGCCATTTTTATGGACACCGGGGCAAATTCCGAAAGAAAGCTCCGGCAGCAGAGTTCCCGCCCGCAGATTCCGTAACCGCCGAGGATTTTTGTTTCATCCCTGACACCTATCTGTCTCAGCTCTATACGGGTCTTGAAAACTCCGGCAAGATCTTTGACCAGCTCTCTGAAGTCCACCCTCCCGTCTGCCGTAAAATAAAACAGAAGCTTATTGTTGTCAAAGGTATATTCCGCGCCAACCAGCTTCATTTCCAGGGAATGTTTCGCGATTTTTTCAAGACAGATCTGAAAGGCGTTTTTTCCTTTTTCCCGATTGGCCTTTTCCCGTTCCGTATCGGCTTCCGTAGCCAGACGTATAACTGTTTTTAAAGGCTGAACGATTTTTTCGTCCTCCACCTCCATGATATCGCTTACCACGTCGCCGTATTCCACGCCCCGGGCGGTTTCCACGATAACATGCTCGCCTTTTTTGATTTCAAGCTCCCCGGGAGAAAAGAAATAGATTTTTCCCGCCGTGCGGAACCTGACACCGATTACTTTTTCCATAATAATATAACTCCTCCGCTAAACTTTCATGTCAGTCAAAGCGTCCCTTACGAGATCGATTAACAGCTCAAAACTTAAACCGGGGCTTACCCCCGCTCTTAATGACGCCTGTATTTCTTCAATGTAGTCCACTGTTTTCCGGAGCTCCTCATAGGAAAGCTTCCCGGCATAACGCATGATTTCCCGTCTTCCATGGGAAAACGTGAGTCCTTCCGCGTCTTCCGTCGCCTTATAGTACAGGACATCCCGAAACCATACCCGGAAAAAATCCAGATAGTCCGCTTCTTTTCCCTTATTATCGGCTATCAGTTTAAGGAAGGTGCGCTCATCCGAGGAAGAAAGTCTTTCCATCCGTGAAAGAAGCCGCACGCATTCCCTTAAGCATTCGGAAAACTCCTCCGATTCCGAAAGAAGCTCCGCCCTGCCGATGGAGCCCCGCGCAAAGGCAACGGCAAGATCCATGTCTCCTTCCGAAAGCTTTCCTTTTTCCCGTAAAATCCCCCGAAGAGTCCCGTTCGGCACAGGCTTTACCGAAAGGCAGATACAGCGGGACAGAATCGTCGGAAGGAGAGTTTCCCTGTTGTCTGCGAGAAGAATAATCACCGCATAGGAGGGCGGCTCCTCCAGGGTTTTTAAAAGGGCGTTCTGGGCCCCGGGGGTCATCATTGAAGCATCGGGAACAATGTATATCTTCCGGTTGGTCTGGTAGGGCTTTATCACGATATCATCATTTATTCCCTTTCTGACGTCGTTTACTCCGAAGCTTGTGGGCTTTTCATGCAGAACCGGCACTATATCCGGGTGGTTTTCCGTCTCAGCCATTTTGCAGGAACGGCATTCTCCGCAGGGATTTTCGCCGCCCCTTTCGCAACACAGGGCCGACGCGAATATCCGCGCCATAAATTTTTTTCCCGTATGCTTTTCCCCGGAAATCAGAATAGCGTGGGATATTTTGTTCTGCCTGATGGAGCGTCTGAAAAAGCTGACAATTTCCTCCTGTCCGACAATATCTTCAAATTTCAGCATACCGTTACATAATCAGATCTATTAAAAGGCCGCGGATTTCCCCTATGGCGTTCATGATTGTCAGATTATCCTTTTCTTCTTTAACAAGCTCCGCCGCCAGCTTATCCAGGTTTTCATCCACCAGCCGTATAATGCCGTAAACCCGGTGCCTTCCCCGTCTGTCCAGAAAATTTTCTCTTTCAAACTGGTGTGAGCGGTTCAGTATTTCGTTTAAAAATCCCTTTACAAGCCCCCTGTATTTGCGCATATCATTTATATTCTTGCGCTTCTTTATCTTCTCGCCCTGCATCGTGATCTCTTCCATCATGGTTCTGAGGGCGTTTTGAAGATCCTTTTCCTCAATATGGCTTATCAGGGAAAATTTGAAATCCTCCCCGGTCTGGACCGCTTCTTTGGGCTGCTGGGTTTGAGACACCTCCTGCACCCTTCCAATGCGAATATCAGACAACTCCATAGACGTTTTCCTCTTTTCTGATATAAGCCGACAGTTCCTTTAAGCATTCCGACAGAGCGTCATTACGGAAACGCCTTTCAATCCCCGCTTCCTTCAGACGTTCTTCCGAAAAATCCTCACAATCCGCTAAAAACCGGCGGCACATTTCCCTGTATTGCGGAATTTTTCTTTCTCTCTCCCGTTTCAGTGCCCTCTCCAGCCTGATTCCGTCGTCACATTCGATATAAAGCGGCTTAACGCACTCTGACCCGAAATAATTCCGCATCGAGAGAAACGATTCGGGCGTACCGATAACAAGCACTGCGCCGGCTTCGTCGAAAGAGCCGTCATCCACCGTAAAATATCGCCAGGGTCCCTGAACCGTGTGGTACAGGCGTTCTTCTATGACCTTCCCTTCCTCGGAAAACCGCTTATAGGCCTCCTCATCCGTAAAATGATATTCAACGCCTTCCCTCTCCCCCTCACGCATGGGACGCGTGGTATAAAGAGTGCAGGTTCTGAGAGACAGGGCGGTATCCTCCAACAGCTTCCGGTAAATTGTGTCCTTCCCCGACGCGCTTTTTCCCATCAGGGTAAATATCCTAAGACGGCGCACTCTTATCCAGCTCCTTCAGCGCTTCCGCAAGACGGATAAAGCCCTCTTCGGTATCCATTACGGTAGCAATGCCCAGACAGTAGCTTTCCGCGGAAAGCTCCATTTCTATCCTGTATCTCTCCCGGAGAAGTCCGGTAAGCCTGAATCCCCCTTCTCCTCCGGCATAGATTAAAAGACGGGACGGATCAAAACCGCTTATCCCGTACTTACCGATAAGCTCCGGACCAAACAACCGCAAATTCCGAAGAGCATCCAAATCTCTCCGGAACACTTTCAGTCTCCTGTACATCTCCCGGAAAGCAGCTTCCCCCGTTTCCAGAAAGCGAAAGCAGCGCTCCATCCCCGCCATCAGCAGGTAGGAGGGGGAGGAGGTCTGGAATTTAAACAGAAAATCTCCGAGGGCTTCCGGAGACACCCGGTCGGAGCAGGAAAACATAAGGGCGGTCTGGGTCAGACTCGGCAGCGTCTTATGGAGACTCTCAATAACCACATCCGCTCCCTCGCCCACGGCATTCGGCGCATGCCATTCTTCCTCTGCCTTTTTATCAAAACCCAGGTGGGCTCCGTGCGCACTGTCCACAATAAGCGGAATATCCCTGCCGTGACAGAGCTCCGCTATGGAGCGGACATCGGACAGAAGCCCTTCATAGGAGGGTGAAGTCAGAAAAACCGCTTCCACCCCGGTTTCCCGGTTTAATGCCTCTTCAACCGCTTCGGGCGTGACAGCACCGAAAATCCCGTAAGGCTCTATCCTCTCCTGTCTGAAAAAACAAAGGCCTGCCCCCAGCAGGCTTGCCGCATTATACGCGCTTCTGTGAGAGTTTTTAGCCATCAGGAGCTTTCCCCCGGGACGAAGAGCGGCATGAAGGGCGCTTAAAACCCCGACAGTTGAACCGTTTACCAGAAGGAAGGCCCGCTTCGCCCCGTACAGCCGGGCAGCCTCTTCTTTCAGCTCCTCTAAAATCCCTTCATTTTCATACAGATTTCCGAAACCGCAGATTTCCGTTATATCCAGGGCGGAAGCTTCTTTAAGAAACGGATCTGTCAGCGCGCGTTTATGCCCCGGCATATGGAAAGGGTAGAGATCCCCGCCGGAAAGACGCATAAGCGCCTCATAGAGCTCTGCCATAATTTTTACGTCCGGATATGGTGAATAAAGGCGGCCGCGCGGGATAAAACCACGGAATTAACCGCCGCCTTATACAGCACGCGAACCGGTTTTTCAAGACGCTCCCGTGTAACAGTTTCCCTTGCGGAACATATTTTGTCCGCGATGGTCACAATCCAGGCTTCCCTGCATGCAGGCACTCTGGTAAGGTTTAAGGGAAACATATGCTTAAATATAATGTCCTTTTCCCTTTCGTTTAAATCGAAGTCCGTTTCGGCGTTTTTTAAAGCGCTTGCCGCATGCCTGAAGCCGTGAAGCCCCTCACAGGCTCCTTTTTCATGCCAATCATAGAGAAAGTAGTCATGAAGAAGGGCTCCCCGGACAAGGGAACGTTCATCACAGCCTATTCCGTGCCGCTGCAGAGCTTCTCCCATCTGAAGACTCAGAGCGGCCACGCTGATGCAATGCTTACGGACGCTGCATTTTCCGTGCTGAACATACCGGCTCTGCTGCCGGTGTCTTTCATTATTGAGAATGTCCCTTCCGTAGGCCTTGATTTTTTCCGTCATTGTGCCGTCTCCTCGCTACCGGGAGCTTCCTGCCCCTCCGCTCCCGCAGCTTCTCCCTGCTCTGCCGTCTCACCTCCGGCTTCCTGTACGCTCTCTCCGGCCCCGGCCGCCTGTTCGGCGGCTGCTGCCGCAAGCTGTTCCAAAAGCTGCTGCTGTAATTCTTCCTCCGTCGGCTCCGGGGGCGAAACATCTTCCTTCTTTTCACCGCCGTAGACCACAACAGGTTCTCCCTTATGAACAATTTCGAAGATTTTTTCAGCCTTTTTCAGGGGAAGATTAACACAGCCGTGGGAGCCGTTTGTGATATAAATCCTTCCTCCGAATTCCGATCTCCAGGTCGCGTCGTGGAGGCCTATATTTTTGTTGAAGGGCATCCAGTAGTTAACCGAAGAGGAATAGCCCTCTCCTACCAGCGTACCGTCCCTTTCCTTATAGGTTATGGCATAAGTCCCTTCCGGAGTGGAGTTTCCGTTAATCGCCTTACCCGAAACGCAGTCGGAATCCACCATAAGGCTCCCGTTCTGATAAACATAAACGTGCTGGTTATCCAGATCCACCTCCACATAGTCGGAACCGATATCACTGTCGCCGTGAACTGCGGCGGTTCCGAAGTATACCGGCTCAAAATTCCCGTCTTCGCCGGTTTCAAAGGCTTCCGTCAGTTTTTCAGTCGTGGATTTTCGATCCGTCCACCAGCCGTAATCCCCGCCGCTAACAGTAATCGTGCGTCCGTCATGGGTGTGAAACTGTCTTTTTAAACCGAAGGTATCGTGGGCCCTGGCAAGATGGTCGACAAAGGTCTTTATTTCTTCGGTATTTAAAGATACCGTGCTTCCGTCATAGGTTATCCAGTCCCGTATCGTTGTGCCGTCAAGGGTTTCCGAGTTGTCTCCGTAATCAAAATAAAAACTTAAGCCCACATAGCGGTTAAGCTTGTTCACGGTTTCGTTTAAGGCGGTATCGTCCTTTGTCACCGCGGCCGGTTTGTAACAGTCATTTTCATCCAGATCCACCGAAGAGGAAAGCTCTTTTATGGCGTTTCCGACCGTTGAAAAGGTTTTTCCGGGATCCGGCTCAGTACCGGGTTCTTCCGGTATCACCTCATATTTTGTGTCCACAAAATCATAGTAGGCGTCCACGCTCTGCCGGACATCTGACGGGTCAAAGAAAACCGAGTTCTCAAGGAAAGACTCCAGCTCCTCCTCTGAAAAATCCGAGAAGGAGGCTGCCTCAAAGGTGCTGTCCTTAAAATATCCCGAAGGCCATAAAAAGGCCTTCTGAGAGGATAAAAGCTGCTCCAGGGTTCCATCAAACACAGGTTGAAAGGAGATCGCCTCCGCTGGTATGGTTACCTCTTTTCCCCCGCGGCCCGTAACAAGGATTGAATAGCCGGACGCGGCTTCGCGGAGCTTTTCTTCCACCTCTTTCACGCTAAGCCCTGAGATGTCGTCTCCGTTTAAGGTTGTATTGGGGTAGAAATGCCGCAGATAAAACAGTGAAGGGCAGAGATAGCCCAAAAAAATTGAGATTATCAGCACAGCCGGAATGATCTGCACCATCCGCCTTATTTGTCTTCTTCTGCTTCGTTTTGTGCTCAAAAGGCCCTGCCCCGTTTTAGGAATGACTACTACCGCAACACTTGATTATAGCATAAATTGTAATTATTCGGACCCCCCTTTAAGCAGATAATCGTATCTCCCCAGATTTATGTCCAGAATTGCCCTGAGTCTTTCTTTGTCCGTAAGCTTCCCCCTGGTGATAAGGCGGATTACATCATAATATTCGTGTAAGGCCGGATCTTTTATCTCGTTGTCACCGTTATTTACCGATTCCTGATAGCCCTCCGGCACCTCCCGCCGAAGGTGCCCCACCCTCCAGTTCGGATCATACACGGCCGGAAGCTTTGATAAGAACGGGTCTCCCAGACAATAGGTATCATTAAGATACAGATCCTGATTGTAGTAAACCAGAATCCCCGCCGCGTTTTCCAGTATTCCGCCGCTCATCCCCCGCTCCCTTAAATCATCGGGCGCATCGTAGTTCCAGGTATCCTCTATGCAGAGTCTTCCGGTTTTATACAGGGAAACCAGATTATTATAAAGCCCCGTAGTGGAGGAATAAAACTCCCGCTCATCGGAAATCGAGGAGGAATAGAAATGGCCATAGAGATACTGCTGCCCGATCATCTTAACAAAGGTCAGGGAATAGACCACGGAGCAGACGACAAGTACCGTAAGCACGGCGGAAAACTTCCCTTCTCTTCTGAGAGACTCATTTTCCTCGTTTTCCATGGCCAGAAAGGACAGGAGAGAAACAAAAAACGGAACCGTGAAATGCCGTCCCAGCATGAAATCCCCGCCAATCCGCAGAATGTATATGAAATACAGCAAAACTCCTGCCCCGACAAGGATGTTTCTGGCCTTTTTCGAAATAATCGAAAACAGGACAAACATCCCGGAAATAAGCAGAACGCCGAGATCATTAAGAAAGGTATAAATACAATAGAGCACACCCCTCTTAAGATAATCCAGATCGGAAATTCCGGTTCCCAGCTTGACATAGGCCGGATTCGGGAAAGGAAAGCCAAAATAAAAGGTAGCAAAGGCCTCCCAGAGAATGAAGGGAAGAAGGCCGAGAAGTCCCAGAAGAATCATTTTGACAATCCCGACATTATCCCTTCTGAAGAGATACGCCCAGACAATTACCGGAACAAACAGCAGTACGGAATCCATTCTGGCCATGGCCAGAGCGGAAAGAATCAGGGCGAGCCCCAGGAGGTGGCGCGCGCCGTACCATTCGTTTTTAAACAGAATCCGCAAAAACAGGGCGGAAAGAAAGAACAGAAGCGAGTTTTCCAGTCCGGAGGTGGTATAGCTCATAAAGGAAACGCTCCCGCTCAGGGCGAGAAAAGCAACAATGATCTGTTTCTTCGTCCTGCAGAAGGAAAAAGCGAGAATCCCGTATGCAAGAGTGGAAAATATGGTACAGACAGCTATGGAGGTAAAAAACATCTCCCGGGTCACAAAATACGCCCCGGCTATAATCAGCGTGAATAACGGGCAGGTGCTGGCCGTGGCGCGTTCGCCGACATTATATACAAGACCCGCTCCTTCCGCCAGGTGCTTTGACATGACATAGCCGTGGTAGGCATCGTCCGACTGCCACCCGAGCAGCAGCACAAGAAACGCGAAAACAATGATGGTAAAAAGCCGCCAGCGGCCTGTATCAGTTTTAAGCATTCTCCTTGTCGCTCCGAAGAATCTGCTCCCTTGAAAGGAAACGATTGTGCCATGCCGTCTTAAAATAATTGAAATTAGCCAGGAAGGTATTCTGGGAAGTTCCTTCGGTCCTGGCCTTCCAGCGGGCCGGCACCTCGGCAAACTTAACGCCGAGCCGCAAGGGCTTCAGCGCTGTTTCCAGGAAAAACGGATGCTTTAACTCCTCCCAGGCAATTGACTGCATCAGGTCTGTCGGAAAAATACGGTAGGCATATGTCAGATCCGATAAATATGTGAGATAGAATATCCCGATGGCACGCTCAAAAATCAGATTGCACACCAGCTTAATCTTGCTGTAGTTCTTAAAACCGCCTCCCTTTTTCCAGCGGGAGGCTGTAATAATCCGATCCGGATATTTTTTCGCGCCTTTAATGAAAATGCGGATCACATCGGGATCGGTTTCCAGATCGGTGGACATCATGACAACATGGCTTCCCTTTGCAAGGTCGATCCCTTCCCGCACGGCTCCCCCCACAAAAGGAAGAGTCTGGTCATGAATATAAATCGGAACCGTTTTACTGTATTCCTCTACCAGCGCTTCGGCAACACCGCGGCATTCCGGCGTTGTTTTCCCGCAAAGGATAATAATGAATTCCGCAAGATCCTTTTTTTTGCAGGTATTCAATATCCGCTCCACGGTCTCCCGAAGCGAATAGGTTTCGTCCATCGCCGGCAGAAGTATTGTTACGTTTTCAAACTTCTTTGCCATCAGATTCTTGACTCCCAGTCAGCAAAAACATCCTCCAGGGTCTTATACATGGAGTATTCCCGCTTGTAGCCCAGAGCTGTTATTTTGGAATTATCCCCGAGGAGAAGCGGCTCATCCGCAGGACGGAAAAGAGCCGGGTCGGAAAGTACCTTCGCATTCGTTCCCGAAATTTCCACCAGCATATCAAGAATTTCGCTTATTTTATACGCCTTATGATTACAGATATTATACGGCTCCGCAGTGTTTCCTTTTTCCAGAAGAAGCCGCATGGCCCTGACGCCGTCGCGGACATCAATAAAATCCCGGGCGCTTTCCAGATTTCCCACATGAATTTCGGGCTCTATAACGCCTTTTTTTATAAGCGCCAGCTGTCTGGCAAAATTCTGAATCGCGGTTGCCGGAGGATGCCCGGTTCCCACATGTATAAACATACGGGGAAGATATATCTTCATCCCGTAATTCAGAGCATACTGCAGCCCCAGATTTTCCACTCCCGCCTTGGAAACGCCGTAAGGAGTATGGGGCTTTAAAAGCCGGTCCTCCACAAGGGGGCAGTCCGCTTCGGTGATATTGCCGTATTCCGCTGAAGAACAGGCCAGAAGAAGCTTCGCCTCCGGCGCGGCCACTCTTACCGCGTGAAGCACATTGAGCGTTCCCATGTAGTTCGTCTGGTGTGTAAGCTGTTCCAGCCTCCATGAATCTCCGTTAAAGGCCTGGGCCGCCATGTGAATGATGAGCTCCGGACGTTTTTCCCTGATAATCTCCTCCAGGGAGTCCCGCTCTAAAATATCCGTTCGGATAATCGTTTTATCCTGCACCGCCGCCATACGGCTGGAGGCGGAATTTCTGGCAATTCCCCAGACCTCATGCCCCTCAGCGGCATAGCTTTGCATAAAATGGGAACCTACCATTCCGGTTCCGCCGATTACCAGTACCCGCAAATTTTTTCTCCTTACTGTTCAGATTTCTATTTTATGTCAACCGCATAGCCTCGCCGCCAGTTTCAGGGCTCTGTCCACCACAACATCGGAATTAAAATGCTGCCACTCGCCCCAGCGCCCGAGACCGTATATCCCGTGTTTTTCCGCTTCCTTTAATATATACGCGATTTTTTCCTGCTTACCCACGGTATTCAAAGGATAGGCATATTCATTATGAAAGGCCGTCATACCTTTCTTTTCGCTGTACCGGGTTTCGTTGGTTTCAGTCCAATAGCCCCTCCCGCCCGGAACAAAGTTATGACGCAGAAGAATACGGTGATATTCCAACGCAGGGTCGGGGTAGTAAATCCAGTGAGCCGCACTGTCCAGGTTTTCCGGATGATATTCCGTAACGACGGAGGTGTGTTTCAGAGCGGAAAGCGCGTCTTTAACCGTCTCCCCGGCCTTGCCTTTAAGCTTAAGAGCCGTCCATGGAACGGTTATGACTATCCGGTCCGCCTCAAATTCTCCGTTAACGCTGCGTTCTTCAAAATTTAATTCCCCGGCTTTCGTCCCGTACCGGATTTTATCTCCCAGGCTTTCCGCCATCCGCTTCCATAGCTCGCCATAGCCGTATTTCTTCGGATAGAAAAATCTTGCATGGGCAGGCTGCTTTCCGTAAGGCTTTCTGTTAAGGCAGCTTAACAGGGTTTCATCAAAGGAAACGTCAGGCAGCTTTTCCAGCCAGTAGGTTCCGAGACTGTCAAGCTCACTCCCGAACATTTTTCTGTTATAGGGCAGCATATAATCCTCGGCTATGCGCTTTCCCAGCTTCCAGTCAATCCAGTCGGTGAATTTCTCCGGCATCGGTGTGCCCAGATTACAGCCCGCAACGGCAATGGCCTTCAGATATTCCACCTGCATATCCTGCGGAAGCTGCCAGATATTAGCTTCGATGGGAGAGCCGATAACATGGCCCTTCACTTCGATCCGGGAATCCCTTTCGTATTCGTCCCATTCTTCAAAAGGCAGATAGAAAAACAGGAATTCAAGAACCGTTCTGTTTCTGACGTCCAGAAAATGGCCGCCGCCGGTATCGAAGGGGAAACCGTCCACCACGGCGCTCCTGCAAAGACCACCGGCCTCCTCTTCCTGCTCCAGCACCAGAAAGTCGTGCTGTCCCTTATTTTTCAATGCACAGGCAAAGGAAAGTCCCGCCGGCCCGGCACCCAGGATTAAATAGCGCATCATCCGTCCTTTCGGGAATTTAATTTCGTTAATGAGTATAGCATTTTAACGACTTAAAATCCACCGGGTTATTTTTCCGGGAGCCGTCAGGCGCGGTATTGCGCAGGGGCGGTTTCATAGAGATCAGCACCGGTGGAATCTATTACTACAATACACGGAAAATCACGGACAGTAAGACGTCTTATGGCCTCTGTGCCGAGATCTTCATACGCGATGACCTCCGAGGAGAGGATGCGTTCGGAAAGCAGGGCGCCTGCTCCTCCTACGGCGGCAAAGTATACCGCACCGTTTCTGACGATGGCCCCGTGTACCTCCGGCGAACGTTTTCCCTTGCCTATCATGGCTGAGAGTCCGAGATCCAGAAGCCTCGGAGTATAGCGGTCCATCCGGGAAGAAGTTGTGGGACCCGCCGAGCCTATGGGATGACCCGGAACGGCCGGAGACGGCCCCATATAATAAACCGCCGAACCGGAAAGCTTAAAGGGCAGTTCCTCTCCGCGGTCCAGGGCTTCATCCATCCGTTTATGTGCCGCGTCTCTGGCGGAAAAAATCTCACCAGAAATCAGAACCCGGTCTCCGGCTTTCAGTTTCTTTAATGCTTCACGGGAAAAAGGAGCTGAAAGAGAAACCGTCATTTCCTGTCTTCCCCCTTCTTCTGATCTTCCGTCCGTTCCGAAATAATATAACGGGGACGGTGTTTGCTTTCAAGGTATATCTTTCCCACATATTGTCCGATGATGCTTAGGGAAAGGAGCTGTATTCCTCCGAGAAAGCAGATTATGCAGGTCATGGAGGTCCAGCCGGAAACCACGTGCCCGAGAAGAGCGCTGACAAGAGCATAGATAATTCCGACAAAGCTGAAAAATACAATGGTCAGCCCCACCTTCGCTATAAGATCAATGGGTTTTACGGAAAGACTCGTTATGCCGTCCAGGGCAAAAGCCACCATTTTTTTAATCGGATAATGGGACTCACCCGCCATTCTCTTTTCCCTGGCGTAGTAGACACAGGCTGAATGAAAGCCCACCAGCGGAAAAAGCCCCCTCAGAAACAGATTAACCTCTTCAAAATCCGCAAAGGCATCAAGGGCTCTGGCGCTGACAAGCCTGTAATCCGCGTGATTATAAATGCTCTCAACTCCCATGGCTTTCATAAGCCGGTAAAAACCCTGAGCGGTGCTTCGTTTGAAAAAGCTGTCGGTGTCCCGGTTGTTCCGGACGCCGTAAACAATTTCAGCGCCTTTTTCATACTCTTTAAGCATCTCGTCCATGGCGTTGATGTCGTCCTGTCCGTCACAGTCAATGGAAATTGTTATATCGCACCGGTCCTTCATTTCCATGAGTCCCGCAAGAAGAGCGTTCTGATGCCCCCGGTTCCGGCTTAAGGAAAGCCCGAGGATATGTGAATTTTCTTCGGCATATCCTTTAATAAGCTCCCAGGTCCGGTCACGGCTGCCGTCATTAACAAAAACCACACGGCTTTCCGGCGCTATGCTTTCTTTTTCTATAAGTCCGGTAAGTTTTTTTAAAAAGAGAGGCTCCGTTACAGGAAGAACCTTTTCCTCGTTATAGCAGGGTATGATGATGTAGAGAATCGGTTTCATAAAGAATTGTTTTCCCCAAAGTTATACACAATATGTTGATAAGTATTTACTATATATTGTATTATTATACAGATTTTAAAGCTCCAGCGCAGCATGGCGGTTCACGTGACAGCAGATATTGACTGCCAACGGAAGTCCTGCAATATGTGTGGCAAAGGTGTTTATATTCACAGCCAGAGCGGTATTTCTGCCGCCCAGTCCACCGGGACCTATACCGGTTTTATTAATCTCGGTAAGAAGCTCCTCTTCCAGCGCCCGGATATGGGGCAGGGGCGAAGGCTCGGAAATATTGCGGGTAAGGGCAAGCTTCGCCATCAGAGCGCATTTCTCGAAATCACCGCCGATCCCCACCCCTATTACCATGGGAGGACAGGCGTTGGGGCCCGCGTCTTCCACAGCTTTTAATACCGCTTTTTTTATGCCTTCCACCCCTTCCGCGGGCTTGAGCATAAATATCCGGCTCATGTTTTCGCTGCCGAAGCCTTTGGGTGCAAGTGTCAGCCTGACCTTTTCCCCCGGAACGACGGAATAATGGATGATTGCCGGTGTATTGTCTTTGGTGTTTTCCCTGATTAGAGGATCCCGAACCACGGATTTTCTTAAACAACCCTCTGTATATCCCAGACGTACGCCTTCTTCAAGCGCTTCCTCTATGGAGCCTCCGGTAAAATGAACATCCTGCCCGATTTCCAGGAAGATCACCGCCATTCCGGTATCCTGACAGATCGGGATTTTTTCGTTTTCAGCCACTTTCAGGTTTTCCTCAAGTTCCGCGAGGATGCTCCGGCCCACCTCGGACTCTTCCGTTTCCCGCGCCGCTTTAAGACCCGCGGTCATATCTTCGGAAAGCCGGAGATTTACCGAGATACAGAGCTCCCTTACTTTTTCCGTCAGAACTGAAACATTTATTTCCCGCACAGCCATATACCTCGTAATCATTATAACAAAAATAAATAGTATAACGACAGGATTTGTTCTATAATGTATAAGATTGATTTTAACACTTTTGGATTAATTCAGAAAGGAACCCTATGTTAGATATTAAATTTGTCCGGGAAAATCCGGAGCTTGTGAAGGAAAATATCAGAAAAAAGTTTCAGGACGAAAAGCTTCCGCTGGTGGATAAGGTTATCGCTCTTGACGAAAAACGCCGTGCCGCCCAGCAGGAGGTAGACGGCATCCGGGCAAACCGGAATAAGATTTCAAAGGAAATCGGCGCCCTTATGGCACAGGGAAAAAGGGAGGAGGCCGAAAAAATCAAGGAAGAGGTGAAAAAGAACGCGGAAAGAATGGCGGAACTGGATAAAGAGGGCGATAAGCTCGCGGAGGAAATCCAGGCCATAATGTACACGATTCCGCAGATTATAGATCCCAGCGTCCCTATCGGCAAAGATGATTCGGAAAACAGGGAAATTGAAAAATTCGGCGAGCCCGTTGTTCCCGATTTTGAAATCCCCTATCACACCGATATAATGGCAGGCTTTTCCGGAATAGATCTGGAGGCTGCCCGAAAGGTAGCGGGAAACGGCTTCTATTATCTCATGGGGGATATAGCGAGACTCCATTCCGCAATTCTTTCCTATGCCAGAGATTTTATGATTGACCGGGGCTTTACCTATGTGGTTCCGCCCTTTATGATTCACGGAAACGTGGTTGAGGGAGTCATGAGCTTCCCGGAAATGGATGCCATGATGTATAAGATTGAGGGCGAAGACCTTTATCTTATCGGCACGAGTGAGCATTCCATGATCGGCCGCTTTATCGACGAACAGCTTCCTGAGGCGTCTCTGCCCCTGACTCTTACCAGTTATTCTCCCTGCTTCCGCAAGGAAAAGGGCGCCCACGGCATCGAGGAGCGCGGTGTTTACAGAATCCATCAGTTTGAAAAGCAGGAAATGATTGTTGTCTGCAAACCGGAAGACTCGCCTTTCTGGTATGACCAGCTCTGGAAAAATACCGTAGATATCTTCCGTACCCTCGATATTCCGGTGCGTACTCTTGAATGCTGTTCCGGCGATCTGGCGGATTTAAAATGCAAATCCTGTGATGTGGAGGCCTGGAGCCCCAGACAGAAGAAATACTTTGAGGTGGGAAGCTGCTCCAATCTCGGAGACGCACAGGCCAGAAGGCTTCGAATCAGAATAAAGGGTGAAAACGGAAATTATCTTGCCCATACTCTTAACAACACAGTGGTGGCGCCTCCCAGAATGCTCATCGCTTTTCTGGAAAACAATCTCCGAGCCGACGGCTCCGTGGCGATTCCCGAGGTTCTGCGCCCCTATATGGGCGGAAAAGAACAGCTTGTTCCGTAAAGTCTTTAGTTTTAATACAGTTCTCTAAGCACAAGTATCATGATCCCGGGATTGTCTCCCGGTATGATCTTCTTCACCTTCGTATCATACCGGTACCAATCCCGGATCATGGATCTCTACAGACCCTGTCGTCCGCGTCTGTCATTGGCATCGCGATAGAATCTCCGTTTTTCATCATACATTCTCTGATCCGCTTCCATCTTACGCGAATTATAATTCTTGTCTCCAAATTGAGCGAACGATCCGCCCAAAGCCACATGAATACCCTGCTGTTCAACCATATCCCTTACTTTGTCAATCTTGCTCTCGAACGTCTGCCTGTAATCTTCATAAGTGTACACGGCGAATTCATCGCCACCCAGTCGATAGACGTTATCGTGGCCGAACACTTCCGAAAGTGCGGATGCCACTTTTTTAATCATCGCATCTCCTGCTTCATGTCCTTCCTTATCGTTTACCATTTTAAGTCCGTTGATATCACACATGATGAATCCGTACGGTCTTGAGGTATCAAGGTTGTCTCTCTCATATTCACGAAGAGCCCGCCTGTTGCCAACTTCGGTAAGCGCATCATGGTAGCTGTAATCAACAAGGCGCCTCTGATTGTCTCTTGTCGCAACAAGCTCGGACAGGAAGAACATGAGAAGTCTTATAATCTCGGATATCTCTTCCATCATATTGACCGGCGGATTGTCTACACCAAAGAATCCTATATATGAACCGTTAAGTATAAGCGGCCCCGTAACCAGTGTTTTAATTCCCTGCGGTTTTAAGACTTCATACATGTTTTCACTGACTTCACGATATTTTTCCAGGTCATATATCAGGACATGACCGCCTCTTTTATACTCCTCGTACCACGTATCGATGACGCCTGCATACTTCACTCCCTTGAGGTTATCTATCTCCGGCGTTACGCCTTCGGCACAGTATTCATATGTATTATCAAAAGTCCCGTCGCCCAAGTCTTCAAATATATATGCCCGGTCGGCATGAAGCTCACTGCACAGATACTCAAGCACTTTATCGATCTTCTCGTCCGGATCCATCGATCCCATGATGTACTGCAGCAGATGATTGACAAAACGGTCTCTTTCAAGTGATGTCTTTTCTCTTGCCCACCAGTTAAATATCTGGAAAGCCATGAACAGGAAGAAAATCACAAGCCCAAACCTGAACCAGCTTCCGTGCCATATTGATCCTCTTTGGGCTGCCATATACCTTCCCATATCGATAAATGATGTGGCTATGAAAATAGACGCGCCGATGTAAAAATATTTCATATAAGAAGAAATCGATCTTCTGCGGCAATAACGCTCGTTGTCTATCAGCATTATGATCAGCCATATCAACTGGGTGGCATATGAAAAATAGATCACCGATACCATCCGATGCATGTCAATATCATAGACGTATCTTGCCGTAAACAGGCACATTAAACATGCGACAGTAAGCGCAAAAGAAAGATAAGGATATATTTTCTTCTGTTGTTTTGTTTTGGAATTCACGAAATAGATCATCGGAAAGCCTGCCAGATGCAGGATCAGATACACGATCTCCCGCGATGCATATGTACTGCCGGTCAGAAGCTGCGGCAGACCCGTATCACACAGGCTCCACAATCCGAAAAGGATGGCAGAAAGGCCAAGTGCCCACAGTGAACGCATTATAGGATTTTTGTAGGACATTACGAAAAAGAATGCAATGATAACCACTCCGAATATGATCATCAGAATGGACAGATTCATTCCCGTGAAATTACGCCTCATAATTGCGTATCGGTACAGTTCTTCAGCTCCAAACTGCATCTCGTTTATCTGTCCACCATGTCCGTCGTTAAAAGCCGTCTCGGCTTCTATTCGGATCACAGCGCCTTCATCCTTGGTCCCCAGTCCTATCATGTGATAGGAAATACCGTCTCCGGTACCTGTCAGGTTCTCCACGGTATTGAAGGAATAAATCTGTTCGTTATTTACATATACGGTAAAGTTAAGATTACTTGATGAAAAATAAATAGTATCCGTTTCTTCCATCTTTGAGGGCAGAGTCTTTGACGCTGTAAAACCACCCCCGAGTTTGCCCGCGGTGAACACATCGATCTCGACTGTTTCCCCCGAATCAAGAATCCAATCACTGGTAAAGTCCCGATCTGCAGCTTCCTTATCAGCATGCACGAACTCCTGCATATCGGTATAAAACCAGACATGACCCAGGGTCAGAATAAGTATGATGAAATAAACTAACACGCAGGCTTTCGTCAGCATGCCTAAGTTTGATCTCATAAAGCACCTTTCAAATATACCATGATTTCTATTACAATGCTCCTAAGTACCTTATTGTGTCCTTTGAGCAGGCAGAGGGTGTTCAGCTTGCCAAATGATTATACTCGATAAATGGCTTGTTGTCATGCTCCATGAGCAACTTATAAAGGAAACAGGGGGAAGTCAGGGTATACTTGGCTTTAGATCGAACATCGAAGCCCCGAGAGGGGTTTGGCCTATACGTCCGCGAGGTGGTGCTGCGTGCCTGTGGCACGCGTAAAGTGCTTCGTTTCAATCATTGTTGATTGAAACGAACCACTCGCGCCGTTCTGGCTTTATGCCGACGCGGATCAAACATCGAAGCCCCGAGAGGGGCTTCAACGATAATAGGGATAGGGTAAAACCCTATCCCTATTATCGTTTAGCGTCCGCGAGGTGATTCGAACACCCGACCTACCGCTTAGGAGGCGGTCGCTCTATCCAGCTGAGCTACGCAGACATATATCTGACCTCTTCTATCTTTCCGGCAAAGAAAGAAATCCCTGCATCCAGACCGTTCCCTTAAAACGACGGTTTAATTTCGGCTCTCCGAGAAGATCCTTTCTGTTTATGCAGATATCGAAGATCAGGTCATTACAGTTCAAAGTTATAATATATACAAGCTCGTTTGTCAATTCGTTCATCACAGTGCGGTATTTTACTATTTCACCCAAAACGCTGTACTGATCGCATTCTATTCCATAAGGCATAAAGTATGAATCCACCAGCGTGAACACATCCTCATTTCTGATTCTCCTGGAAATAACGGAATAAGTATCGATATCCTCCAGTGTCAGACTTTCGATAGCGTCCTCGTCTCCGGCTCTCGCGGCAACCAGCAGCTCCTTTCTGTCTCTTTCCCTGGCTTTTACAGTCTGAACCTGTTCAGGATCCTTACGTATCGGAAGCATAATTGAACCGGAAAGTGCCAGTCCCGAAAGATTAACAGTGGTCTTATCGGGAAGCCGGTAATCATCATACCCGTAATCGGGATCCTTCATCCGAAAACGCATATAGTCCATACGGTTAATGAGATAAAAAATAAGGGAAACCCCAACCTTCAGGTCATCACAGATCCCGGCGTATGATTCTTTTTCCGCATGGCGCTCAACTGATATTTCCTCACTCGAACTGACGTTCGGACTTTTGAAATACGGAAAATAATATTCATAATTAAATTCTGTATCATCCTCATATTCCCCGCATACCACAATTCCCGCCGAATCCAGAAAATTTTTTCTGAATTCAACGGCAATATCCCCGTAAGGACCTGAAACATACTGCCTGCCATCCGGATACTTCACTACCTGTTTTAAAATTGATTTCAGTTCCCGCGTATTATGAACTTCGCTGAAACCGATTGATCTGAGATATTTATGCATTTGTCTTTATAAACCTGAAGCCACTTTTGGCGACCTGCTAATAATATTGATTATTGGAATTCTGAACGTTCACATACTCAAAATCTTCATCGAAATATGCTTCATTCTGTCCGTACTGATCATTTTGATACTGATACTGCTGTTGATAATCTTCCGCATATTGATATTGCTGCTGCAGTTGCTGCTCCTGATACTCCTGTTCCCTATATTGTTCTTCCTGTTCCAGCTGCTGCTGTCTTTGAATCTTCATTTGCTGCTGTTCCTGCTTCAGCTGCTGTTCTTCGGAAATTTTTTCTTTTCTCGGATCGGCTGATATCGCCTGATTCAGCGCTTTCATTTCTTCATCTCCAAGATCGATATAGGATTTTCCTCCTACAATCTCCTTGGTATAAGTATAACAACCAGTTGTGGAATGGACGGAATTCAAAATATACCCGTTATTTCTTTCGTCCAGCATTGCAATGGAAAAACTTAATTTTCCTCCCATCTCTCGGAATGCGTCATACTTTACTATTCCTGTTTTCTGATAACACCTGCGAACCTTACGATACAGCTCTTCTATCTGGCGGTTATGCTGTTTAGTCGAAACCTTCAGCGATTCCATGTCCTCAAACAATTCAAGCATTTCTTCTTCCAAGCTCGCCGCATCCGCACCGCGCATAAATCTTTCATATTTCCGGCTGAGCTTCCTGATCCTGTTGCCCAGAATAATCACCACTACCAGGAGGGCAATTATAAACACCAGAAATATGATAAAGAGCAGGGCAATATCCATATTGCCGAGTCCTATTGCGTCAAATATACCGCTGTTCATCTCTTTCTCTTACAACAGCTCCTTCATGCTTCTAATTTTTTAATACGCTGTACAAGATTCTCCAGTTCATCCTGGGAAAAATATTCTATTTCAATCCGGCCTTTATCTTCATCCTTTGCAAGAATTGATACCTTGGCACTCAGAGAATTACGAAGCTCTTCCTCATAATTTTTCAATATAAGCTCAAGAGCTTCTCCCTTCTGCTTCTTTACCTTTTTAGGTTTCTTCAAAGACTTTATCAGTTTTTCCGTTTCTCTTACGGAAAGCTGTTCATCAAAAATCTGCTGTGCCAGTTCGTATTGCTGATCGGCATCCCCAATCGCAAGCAGGGTTCTGCCATGTCCCGGAGTCAGTTTTTCTTCAATTATCATATCCTGCACCCTGGTGTCCAGATTTAAAAGACGCATGGAATTGGTAATTGTTGTTCTGTTTTTTCCGATGCTTTCCGCAAGCTTATCCTGGGTAAGGGAAAACTCGGTTATCAGTCTCCTGTATCCCGCCGCCTCTTCTATAGGATTCAGAGCCTCTCTCTGAAGATTTTCAATTAATTGAATTTCAGTCTTTTCCTGCTCTGTATATTCCCCAACTATTACGGGAATTTCTTTTAACCCGGCAATTTTTGCCGCCCGCCATCTGCGTTCACCGGATACAATCTCAAAACCGTCTTCTTTTTTCTGTACAAGAAGCGGCGTAAAAATACCATGCTGTTTTATCGAATCAGCCAGCTCGTTTAATTCATCCTCGGAAAAATTTTTTCTCGGCTGATTCTTATCGGGTTCCACCTTGGAAATCTTTACCATAATCAGTCCGTTTTCATTGGCGGATTCCGTTTTGCCTATTGTTTCGTTTTTGTTCAGATTATAATCCGTGGGGATAAGCGAATTAATCCCTTTTCCGAGTCCTCTCTTTGCCGCCATAGTCTTCCTCCGATTTTTAATGTTTACTGCTTCTCAGAAATAATCTCTTCAGCCAGTTCCAGATATCCTTCGGCGCCTGCTGATTTGGGATCATACACCGTGATCGGTTGTCCGAAACTCGGCGCCTCAGCCAGACGAATGTTTCTTGGAATCATTGTCCTGTAAACTTTTTCGTTCAGATTGGCCTTAACATTCTCCACAACCTGATTGGAAAGGTTTGTTCTGGAGTCATACATGGTGAACAAGACCCCTTCGATAATCAGCTTATTATTAAGTCGCGTTTTTACCAGATCTATTGTGCGCATCAGCTGGGCCAGTCCTTCAAGGGCATAATATTCACACTGGATTGGAACCAGGACGCTGTCTGCAGTTGTAAGCGCATTAATCGTCAGCATACTCAGGGAAGGAGGGCAATCTATAATAATATAATCATACCTTCCTCTGACATAATCTATTTCATTGCTGAGAATATATTCCTTACGCTCTATATCTATCAGTTCTATTTCCGCAGCTGCCAGATCTACATTGGCAGGCAGAAGGTCCATATTTTCACAGACATTTTTTATAATTGTTTCATTAATGGCGGCTTCTCCGAGAAAAAGATCATAGATACTCTTCTTTAATTCATTTTTCTCAACTCCTACTCCGCTTGTGGTGTTCCCCTGGGGATCACAATCCACAAGAAGTATTCTTTTACCTTTTTCGCCAAGGGCTGCCGATAAATTAATAGCTGTTGTGGATTTTCCCACTCCGCCCTTCTGATTTGCAATTGCTATTGTCTTAGCCATAAATCAGCCTCTTCGTTCCTGTTGTTTTAATGTAGCGTGGTTCATTATAGCATTTTTTATTGCTTATGGGTATTTATTTTTTTATTAAGTTTGTTTCACGTGAAACATTTAGTGGTTTCATTGGCCCAACCCCAAGATATTGTTTCACGTGAAACATTTAGGAACTAAAGCTTGTGATTTGATGTGAAACATGCGCTTAATATTTCACGTGAAACCTTTAAAAAAGTATTTTTCTTTTTACAGAGGGTTTTTAGCCGGAATTCCGGGCTTGCGCGGGTATTTTCCCGGTGTTGTTCTTACCTTTTTAATAATCACAAGAGTCCTTTTCGGCCCGCTTTCTGTCAAAGAAAAAGAGGGTGTTTCCCTTATTTCTCCTCCAAGGAGTTTAATTGCATTTCCTGCTTCCGGAATCTCATTGTTTACCGTCTCGCTTTTATATGCTGTAAAGACTCCGCCGTTTTTTACAAACGGCAGACAGAATTCGGTCAATATTGACAGTTCCCCTACAGCCCTTGATAGTACCGTGTCAAATTTTTCTCTGTAATTATTGTTCCGGCCCAGCTCTTCAGCCCTTCCGTGTATAACAGCAACATTTTCTATTTTCAGTTCCGAACAGGTTTCTTCGATAAACCTCAGTTTTTTTGCTACTGAATCCATAAGAAGAAATTGTACCGACGGAAAACATATTGCAAGAGGAACACCCGGAAAGCCTGCACCGGTTCCAAGATCCAGAACCCTGCTTCCCGCCGAAAAAGAATAATATTTCATCAAAGAAAGACTGTCTGTAAAATGCTTTATCACAGCCTCTCTCCATTCCGTTATTCTGGTCAGGTTCATTGCGCGGTTCGTTTCAATTAAACTGTCATAATATTGAACCATAAGCCCTGCCACCCTGTCCGGACATTCAAGTCCCAGATATTCAAGTGAGCTTATTATATCCCTGTATCTTTTATCATCCATTGATTTATTTTGCCGAATAACCCGTAAGGTAAACACTCAATACCGCTATATCCGCAGGTGATACTCCCTGAATCCTTGAAGCCTGTCCTATAGACTCGGGTTTAAACTCCTGAAGCTTCTGCCTTGCCTCAATCCTGAGTCCTTTTATTGAATTAAAATCAATTCCATCAGGTATAAGACAATGCTCCTGTTTTTTAAACTGTTCCACCTGCCGTCTCTCACGGGCGATGTAACCCCGGTATTTTATTTCAATATTAACCTGCTCCTTAACTTCCTCCGGTAAAACCGGCCTTTCGGGATCAAGTCCGGCAGTCTTTTCATAATCAAGCTCCGGTCTTCTTATCAGCTCTTCGAGGGAAGCGCCGGAAGAAAGAGGAGAGCTGCCGAGAGTTTTTAACAGCTTTACTGCCTTTTCACCCGAACCCACACGGACTGATTCCAGCCTCAGTATTTCATTGGTTATAAGCTGTTCCTTTTCTTCAAGCTTATGTATTTCTTCTTCGGATATAAGTCCTGCCGCATAACCCTTCCGGCGAAGTCTCAGATCAGCGTTGTCCTGTCTTAGCAAAAGCCTGTATTCAGCTCTGCTCGTCATCATCCGGTAAGGCTCCAGGGCTTCCTTGGTCACAAGATCATCTATCAGCACGCCTATATATCCTTCCGATCGGTCTATCGTTATGCTCTCTTTTCCCAAAAGAAGCATTGCTGCATTTATTCCCGCAATAATTCCCTGAGCGGCAGCTTCCTCATAGCCGGAACTCCCGTTAAACTGTCCTGCGGAAAACAGTCCCGGATAATCCTTAAACTCCAGAGTAGGTTTCAGGAGCTTTCCCGGAATGCAGTCATATTCTATTGCATAGGCGTTTCGGACTATTCTGCAATGCTCCAGTCCCGGAACACTTCGATACATATCGATCTGAACATCTTCCGGCATCGAACTGGACATTCCGTCGACATACCA
The DNA here is from genome assembly GCA_024680815.1 of Lachnospiraceae bacterium. Classification (GTDB taxonomy): domain Bacteria; phylum Bacillota; class Clostridia; order Lachnospirales; family Lachnospiraceae; genus NK4A144. The sequence continues at coordinate 38,005 of JAILBQ010000073.1, forward strand.
TTCGTCGGTGTGTTCTCCCTGAGGCTCCAGAAATACCTGGTGTCTGTCCTTTTCGGCAAACTTTACCACCTTGTCCTCAATTGAAGGACAGTATCTGGGACCCGTTCCCTTTATCACACCCGAATACATCGGTGACCGATCCAGGTTTTTTCTTATAATTTCATGAGTTTTTTCATTTGTGGCAGTCAGATAGCAAGGAAATTGTTTTCTTTCAATATTCTCCGGAGAATTTGAAAAGGAAAACGGAACAATTTTCTCATCCCCGAACTGGGGCTCCAGTTTGTCAAAATCTATTGTCTTTCCATCAATTCTGGCCGGAGTTCCTGTTTTAAAACGAAGCAGCTTTATTCCTGCCTTTTTTAAAGAGTCGGAAAGAAACTGGGCACTCTGCTGACCGTTAGGTCCGGTATTCTTTATTGCCTCCCCGCAAAGACAACGGGATTTTAAATACACCCCGGTACAGATGATAACACACTTAGTTATGTAAACTATTCCGGTAAAGATTTTAACGCCGCATGCTTTATTTCCCTCGAAAAGTATCTCGCAAACCTCAGCCTGTTTTATTGTCAGATTTTTCTGGGCTTCCAGAGTCTGTCTCATCAAAGAGGAATAGGCAGCCTTATCCGCCTGGGCCCTGAGAGAATGAACCGCCGGACCCTTGGAGGTGTTAAGCATTCTGGACTGAATGTAGGTCCTGTCTATGCATTTTCCCATTTCTCCGCCCAGTGCATCGACCTCCCGGACAAGATGCCCCTTGGAACTTCCTCCCACATGAGGGTTACAGGGCATAAAGGCTATTTCATCAACACTGAGCGTAAAAACTATGGTTTCAATTCCGAGCCGCGCCAGAGCCAGGGCAGCTTCGCACCCGGCGTGTCCTGCTCCTATCACCGCAGCTTCGTAATCCTTTATTTCAGTTGTCGGCATTTCTTTTACTTCCCCATACAAAAATCACGGAATATAGTATCCGCCAGATCATCACCGGTTTCAACTCCGATAATTTCACCCAAAGCTCTGTAGGCATCCATAAGATCCGAGGTAAAAAAATCTTCCGTCATTTTTAATTCGATACTTTTCTTTACCTGTCCAAGACTTTCGTTTGCCCGAAGCAGTGCTCCGGCCTGTCTTTCCCGGGTTATAACGATTTCTTCTCCTTTAGGAAGAGTTCCGCCTATAAACAGAAGAAAAATCAGTTCCAGCAAAGCATTGATTCCTTCCCCGGTTTTGGCAGAAACCGGAACGCTTCCGGAAAAAATATGTTCTTCAAAGGCTTCTTCCTTTACCTTCTGTTCAATATCAATTTTATTCAGAACCAGAATTGTTCTTTTTCCGGACAGCATGTCCGCAAGCTCCATATCCTCCTTTTCTAAGTCTTCGGAAGCATCCGTCACAAACAAAACCAGATCGGCTTCATCAAGAGCTTTTTTAGAACGGGCAATTCCTATTGTCTCCACCGGATCTTTTGTATCATGAATGCCTGCAGTATCAGTAAAATTAAGGGTAATTCCCTGATATGATACCCGGGTTGTGATAAGATCTCTTGTTGTTCCGGGAATATCAGTTACAATTGCGTCCTCGACACCGGTCAGTGCATTGAAAAGACTTGACTTTCCGGTATTCGGACGCCCCACTATACTGACTTTTATTCCTTCCTGCATTATTTTTCCGGTTTCAAAAGATCGATACAGAGCATCAATCTCTTCCATAAACCCGGTGAGTTTGTTTTCCAGATTTTCTGAATAGTTTTCCAGGGAATAATGCTCCGGATCATCTATGGCAGATTCAATCCAGGCACTTTCATGGACAATTTTTTCTCTCAGAGCCTCAATTTTTTCGGACAGGGCTCCCTTAAGAGCAAAAAGAGAGTTTTTTCTTGCAAATTCATTTTCGGAGGAAATGAAATCCATTACAGCTTCGGACTGTGACAGGTCAATCCTTCCATTTAAAAATGCACGCTTTGTGAATTCACCCGGTTCGGCAAGACGGGCGCCGTGCTTTAAAACCGTTTTCAATACCCGTTTAAGGGAAAAAACTCCGCCATGACATTGAAGCTCCACAGTGTTCTCCGTTGTATAGCTTTTCGGAGAACGCATTATAAGAAGCATCACCTCATCAATTAACTCATTTCCGTCATGAATAAAACCATAATGAACGGTGTGAGTCGGATAAGAACTGACGGATTTTGATTTTCCGTTTTTTCCTTTGAATATCTCTTCCGCGATATTAAAGGCCTGTGAACCGCTGATACGGATAATTCCTATACCGGCAGGAGACAGGCCGGTAGCAATGGCCGCGATTGTATCATTTTTTTCCATTGAATAACCTGCATCGTATAAAAGACTCCGGCCAATGTTTCCCGGCCGGAGTCTTCAGTCTTTTTTTCAGCTCCTTACTTCAGTGTGATTACAACTCTTCTGAAAGGCTCTTCTCCCTCGGAATGGGTTGTAACATACCGATCCCCCTGAAGTGCCGAATGAATAATCCTTCTTTCATAGGGATTCATGGGCTCCAGAGTTACAGGCCTCTTTGTCCGCTTTACCTTAAAGGATAAATTTTTCGCCAGATTTTCAAGAGTAGCCTTTCTCCTTGCCCTGTAATTTTCCGTATCTACCTTAACTCTCAAATATCCGCTCGTTCCCTTATTTACCACAAGAGAAATCAGATATTGCAGAGAATCCAGAGTCTGTCCGCGTTTTCCGATAAGAACGCCCATTTCTTTTCCGGAAAGCTCCACATCAACAGTTCCTTCTTCGGCAGAACATTTTACGTCTACGTCGACCTCCATATCCATTGCTTTGAATACATCCGCCAGAAATGCCTTTACTGTGGAAATTACCTCATCTTCGGAAATATTCAGAGGCTGATTTCTTTTTTCGTCCTGCTTTTCAACGGATTTTTTCTCTTTCGTCTGTTCCTTCTTCTCCTGCCTGGATTCCGACTGCTTCCTTGTTTCCTTTTTTTCTTCAGCGGCTTTCATCTGTTCCGCTTTTTCTTCTTTTTCCTTTTCTCTTTGTATTTCTTTTTCTTTTTTCTCTTCTTCTTGTTTAGCGGCTTTTCTTGCTTCTAAAACTTCCTCTTTAACCCTTGCCTTTATGATTGTGGGTTTGCTGTTAAAACCGAGAAAACCCGAGGAACCCATATCCACAATTTCATATTCCAGCTCTTCGCTTGTACATTCAAGCTGCTTACAGGCATCACTGACCGCATCCTCAAAAGATTTACCCGAAACTTCAATATATTCCATAATTGTTCCTTCCTATTCTGTTTTCTGTTTTTCGTTATAGCGTCTTACCATATTTGCTCTGTCTGTAATACTTCCCGGAGCCACTCCGTTCTGATAGGCTTCCTCGGCTTTCCTTATTGCTTCCTCACGTTCTTCTTTGGGAACGGAAGATTTTTTTTCAATGGATTTGGTTGAAATAGCAGCATTACCGGTAACTGTCTTACTGTCTTCCGACTGATGTTTCTTTTTATAGTTTTCCATATTTTTCTCGATTAACGCGTCCAGATCAATTTTATCAATATGACGATTAATTAAAATCTGCTGTATACAGCGGACAACAGCACCGGTAATCCAGTAAATACCCATGCCGCAGGGAAGATTCAGACAGAAAACGGCTGAAAAAATCGGCATCATCAGATTCATTGACTTCATCGTTGAACTCATTGTGTCTGTTCCGTTTCCCTGAGCCGGCTGCGGCATAAACAGTGTATTCAGCCACTGGGTTACGGCTGCGAGAAGAGGAACCATTACGGCACCTATAACCAGAAGATAATTATGTGCCGAAAAGGATTCTTTCATTATATACATGGGAGAATTGGATATATTCAATCCCAGAAAATTATTGAAAGCCTCAAACTGAATTCTGACCGATTGATAAATATTCTGATCGATTCCGGCGATTTTACCGATTTCATTCCACTCAGAGGTGGAGGCACGGTTTAATACATCCACAACTGAATGCACTGCCTGCTCACCGGCAAAGCTGTTGTTCTTCAGATATGAAGAGAAAAATTTTGTTACCACATTAAGACCGGAAAGGGTCTTTACACCCTCAGTGGTAGACAGGATATTCTGCGCCAGAGGCTTAAGACAATCATAAATCCTGGATACATAATCCGGAATGTTATATATGACTCTGTAAAGCGCAAAAAGAATCGGCATCTGAATAAGAAGCTGAAGACAGCTTCCCGTGGGAGAAACGCCGTACTTCTTGTAGACAGCCTGCATTTCCTCATTCTGCCGCTGCATGGAAACCTGATCTTTTTTGTTTTTATACCTTTCCTGTATATCCTTTAACTCCGGATTCATTTTAGCGGAAAGCTTTGAAAACTTCTGCTGTTTGTAGGTTAAAGGAAGAAGAGCCAGGTAAATCACTATCGTAAAGATAATGATGGAAACGCCTATATTCGGAAAAATATTGAATATGACATTTAAAATTGCGCCCAGCAGCTTTGCTATAGGTCCTAAAATAAAGCCGGGCTTCTGTGAAAGTAAAATACCTGTCAAAATTTACTCCTTTGGAACTTTTAAAATTACTTCTGACCGACTGTTCTCATTTTTTTCCCGAAGGAAGAGGAACCGGATCAAAACCTCCTTTGGAAAACGGATTACATCGGATAATCCTCCATATCGTAAGAAGACTTCCGATAAAAGCACCGTGAATCTCCAATGCTTCAATTCCGTAATCGGAACAGCAGGGAATATACGGACATTTTGTCCATTTATAAGGAGACAGGGCTTTTTTATATATTTTTATCAGTCCGATCAGAATAGTTTTCATTTCTTAAGCACATTATGCTTTTTTGCAAGAAAAAGAACAGATTTTTCAATGTCCTTTTGTTTCAGGGGCTTCCCGGAAATATTTCGGGGATTTGCCGAAGCCCGAATCACGACTACAATGTCCAAACCTCTATTGAACATTTCCCCACGCAGTCTCATTGTTTCTCTGACCAACCTCGCCAGCCTGTGCCGGACAACGCTGTTTCCGACCTTTTTGCTGACCGAAATACCGAGACGATTGCTCTGTAAATTGTTTTTCAAAACATACATGACCAGATACCGATCCGCCTTTGCTTTTCCTTCACGATAGACGGGATCGAACTGACCTGTGTTTTTCAAAGAAACCATTTTTTTCAAAAGTAAAAGAAAAGACCACATTAAATGCGGTCTAAGCGGAAATCTTTGCTCTCTGTTTACGCCGTCTTGCAGAAAGTACCTTACGTCCGCCCGGTGTGCTCATTCTGGCCCTGAATCCGTGAACCTTGGCACGCTGTCTTTTTTTCGGCTGAAATGTCATCTTCATTGGTCATTCACCTCCTTTTTTAGGGATTTATATACGAAAAACAACCCTATTATAAGAGTTTCATTAATTCCCGTCAAGAAAAAAACTTTTCAACTTAACATAAGCTTATTCACAAAATGTGGAAAACTTGTTGATAAGTTATTGTTTCACACACAAAAAAATTTAATCTGTTATATTTCAGGCTCTGTTTTATGTGGATAACTTATCAATATGCTTATGTTATCCACAAAACAGTTTATGATAATTCACTGTGTTAAAAAACATGCACTATAATCCACAAATTTCACACAGCTTAATTTCAGAACTTTTCACGAACTTATCCACCACATACGTGAACGAACAGCAGTATATATGTCCCAATGAGGTTTGTTGAAGTTTTTTTTATTTTAGAGTATTATAGAGTAGGTTTTTTTCGGCTATATACAGGAGCATCAAAATAATGAATGAGTTGGAAATATTAAAATCAAAATGGCAGGAAATAAAGGAAACCGTAAAGCGGGATCATGAGATTTCCGATGTGGCCTATAAGGCCTGGATCATTCCTTTAAAAATCCATTCCATTAAAGAAAATATTATTTACCTGCTTGTTCCCTCCGAGCAGAGTCCGGGGGTTAACTATATCAGTAACAAATATAAAACCCTTTTTATAGTGGCAATTTCCGAGGTGATGAATAAGGAATACGAAGTGGAATTCATCACCGAGGATCAGCATGTCGAAAAAGAAACTTCCTATATTAATACAGAAGAAAAAGGATATGAAAGAGCAAATCTTAATCCTAAATATACCTTTGATACTTTTGTGGTAGGCCCTAATAACCAGCTTGCCCACTCCGCCGCGGTTGCCGTTTCTGAAAATCCGGGAAATACCTTTAATCCCCTTTTTATTTACGGCGGCCCGGGACTTGGAAAAACACACCTGATGCATTCCATCGGCCATTATATAATTAACAAAAATCCCAGGATGAATGTTAAATACGTGACTTCAGAAACCTTTACGAATCAGGTTGTGGAATCCATCCGTTCCGGAAGCCAGGCAATGTCAAAGCTCAGGGAAGAGTACAGAAACGTTGATGTCCTTCTGTTGGATGATGTGCAGTTCGTTGTGGGAAAAGAAAGTACACAGATAGAGTTTTTCAATACCTTTAATGAACTTCATTCCGCGAATAAAGCCATAGTGCTTTCCTCCGATAAGCCGCCAAAGGATATCGAAACCCTGGAGGAAAGACTGAGATCCAGATTTGAATGGGGTCTTTCCGCTGATATCAATCCTCCGGATTACGAAACAAGAATGGCTATCTTAAGAAAATACGCGGAAAACTTTGATATTTTCATTAATGATGACATTATTGAATACGTTGCAAGAAACATACAATCCAACATCCGTGAGCTGGAAGGCGCCTTAAATAAAATCATAGCCACGAAAAAAATGAATGAAAGTGAAGGAACTCCCTTTACTCTGGAAAATGCCACTGATGCTATCAAGGATATGATCAGCAGCGACGGAACAACCCAGCTTACCGTTCAAAGAATTATTGACGAGGTTTCCAGATATTACAATATCGATCCGTCGGAAATTTCTTCAAAGAAAAGAAGCAAGGAAATCGTTATCCCCAGACAGGTTGCCATGTATATAAGCCGGGAATTAACAACCGTTCCTCTGGCAGAAATAGGAAAAATCATGGGAAACAGGGATCACACAACCGTTATCCACGGTCACGACAAAATAGAAGAGGATATACCCACAGATCCTTTGTTGAAAGAAGCAGTCAACGATATTACGAAAAAACTGGTTCCTAATTCATAAACAGGCTGTTAATATTTTTTTCACATTTTTTTAATAATAAAAAATGTCGGATTTTTAAGGACTTCAGGGCTTATTCACATAATCACAGCCCCTACTACTATTACTAAATATAAAATATCTATAAACATACAGATCAGCGTCAATCAGAGAAAGGAAGTTCGATCATGAAGATCAGCTGCAGCAGAATGAACCTGTTGAACGGCGTAAACATTGTTATGAAAGCCGTTCCCTCAAAAACTACCATGTCTATACTGGAATGTATTCTTATTGATGCTTCCAACGGCGAGATAAAAATGATTGCCAATGATATGGAGCTTGGAATTGAGACAAGAATTGACGGTGAGATCAGGGAAAACGGAATTATCGCAATTGACGCGAAGCTTTTTTCCGAGATTATACGAAGAATGCCGGAGGGTGAGGTTAAGATCGAAACGGATTCCAACCTGATGACGACCATAACCTGTATGAAATCCAAATTTAATCTCCCCGGAAAAGACGGAAGCGATTTTTCATATCTTCCCGAGGTTGAAAAGGATCAGTATATTACGGTATCCCAGTTTACCCTCAAGGAAGTGATAAGACAGACTATTTTTTCCGTTTCAAATAATGATAACAACAAGGTTATGACAGGAGAACTGTTTGAAATCAACGAAGACAGTCTGAAGGTTATTTCTCTGGACGGCCACAGGATTTCAATCCGCAAAATAGAGCTCAGGAAGAAATACGGTTCGAGGAAGCTCATAGTTCCGGGAAAAACTCTGAGTGAAATAAGCAAGATTCTTTCAGGTGAAATTGAAAAAGAGGTCAATATTTATTATACGGATAAGCATATTCTATTTGAATTTGACAGGACTCTGGTGGTTTCCAGACTTATTGAGGGAAATTATTTTGAAGTTGACCAGATGCTTTCAAAAACTTATGAAACCAAGGTTATTATTAATAAAAAGAGCTTTCTTGAGAGTATAGAACGCGCAACCCTTCTGGTTAAGGAGGGAGATAAAAAGCCGGTTATCATAGGGATTGAAGAAAATGTTATGGAAATAAAGATGAATTCCACCATCGGTTCCCTTAATGATTTAATCGATATAGATAAAACCGGGGAAAATCTGATGATTGCCTTTAATCCCAAATTTCTTATTGATGCGTTAAGGGTTATTGATGATGAGGATATAAAGCTTTATATGATGGATCCCAGATCGCCTTTCCTTATCAATGAGGATGAGGGAAAATATACTTATCTGATTTTACCCGTTAATTTCGGTGTGGTCAGATAGGTAATGAGGGTTAAACGTTTAGAACTGTTAAATTACAGAAATTATAAGTCCCTCGACCTGGAATTTGCAGGTGATACCAATATTTTCTACGGAGATAATGCCCAGGGCAAAACCAATATTCTGGAGGCAGTCTTTGTTGCCTGTACCACAAAATCTCATAAAAAGAGCCGGGATCAGGAAATAATAGGCTTTTCAGGTGAGGAAGCCCATATCCGCCTTTTTCTTGAAAAAAAAGGTATCGATTATAAAATCGATATGCATTTAAGAAAGGGTAGAAGAAAATTTGCAGCCATAAACGGAGTTTCAGTAAAAAAGGCTTCGGAGCTCCTGGGTATAGCAAACGTGGTTTTCTTTTCTCCGGAGGATCTTAATCTGATAAAAAGCGGACCTTCAGAACGGCGAAGATTCATGGATATGGAGCTTTGCCAGTTAAACAGAATATATATTGATAATCTGGTTAAATATAATAAATGTCTGGAACAGAGAAATAAGCTGCTTAAGGAGCTGTCCTTCGGCCGGGTTTCGGAAAATGAAAGGGATACCCTGGAAATTTGGGAGGATCAGCTTATTTCCTATGGAATCAGAATAATTGAATACAGGGAAAGATTTACAGGAGAGCTTAAGGATATTATCCGGAAAAACCATTCTTCTCTTACCGGAAATAATGAATATCTCGAGCTTAATTATGAACCGGATGTTTCCATTGAGGATTTTGCGGAAAGACTGAAAGGAGCCAGAAAAAAGGATCTTAAATTATGCTCCACTTCAGTGGGACCCCACAGAGACGATCTCAGTTTTTTTCTGGAGGAAACGGATCTTCGAAAATACGGTTCACAGGGACAGCAGAGAACGGCCGCTTTGTCTTTAAAGCTTTCAGAGCTTGAGCTTATAAGCAATACCATCGGAGATTCTCCGATTCTTCTGCTGGATGATGTATTGTCAGAGCTGGATGAACACCGGCAGGGATATCTTTTGGACAGCATCGGAGGTATTCAGACATTAATAACCTGTACGGGACTTGAGGATTTTATCAGAAGCAGGATCCGTTGCAATAAAACCTTTCGGGTTACGAAGGGAACAGTGGAAACAGTTATAGAAGAAAGTATTTAAATAATCCGCATAAAAAGCGGCAGAAAGGGAAACATTGAGCGAAGAATACCAGGTTGAAAACGAGTACGGCGCTGATCAGATCCAGATTCTGGAAGGGTTGGAAGCTGTAAGAAAACGTCCCGGAATGTATATAGGAACCACCTCCTCCAGAGGGCTGCATCATCTGGTTTACGAGATTGTGGATAATTCCGTGGATGAAGCTCTGGCAGGTTTCTGTGATAATATCCATGTCTGGATTGAAAAGGATAATTCCATTACCGTTGAGGATAACGGCCGTGGTATTCCGGTAGGTATTAACCATAAGGCAGGACTTCCTGCCGTCGAGGTGGTTTTTACTATTCTTCATGCCGGCGGAAAATTCGGCGGAGGAGGCTATAAGGTTTCCGGAGGACTTCACGGTGTCGGAGCTTCTGTTGTTAATGCTCTTTCAGACTGGCTTATTGTCAATGTTTATACTGACGGAAAAATCTATGAGGAAAGATTTTCCAGAGGAGCAACAATTTCTCCTCTTAAGGTAATCGGAGAGTGCGATCCGCAAAAGCACGGGACAAAGGTTCATTTTCTTCCGGATAAAACCATATTCAAGGAAACGCAGATTTTTGAGTTTTCAATTTTAAGACAGCGTCTTCGGGAAATGGCTTTTCTGACGAAAAACTTAAGAATTGATCTTCATGATTTAAGAGAAGGTCAGGAAAAGGACGAGTTTTTCCATTATGAGGGAGGAATAAAGGAATTTGTGCAGTATCTGAATAAGAGCACAAGTCCTCTCTATGACAGTATCATTTACTGCGAAGGAAAGAGAAATAATATCTATGTCGAGGTTTCTTTCCAGCATAACGATACCTATAACGAAAGCTCCTACTGCTTTGTTAATAATATTAATACTCCTGAAGGCGGAACCCATCTTACGGGTTTCAGAAATGCCATAACGAAAACCTTTAATGATTATGCCCGGAATAACAAGTATCTGAAGGACAATGAGGAAAATCTGTCAGGAGAAGATATACGGGAGGGTATGACCTCCATAGTATCGATTAAGATAGAGGATCCCCAGTTTGAGGGGCAGACAAAACAGAAGCTGGGAAACGCAGAAGCCCGTCCTGCTGTGGAATCCATTGTCAGTGAACAGCTGACGTATTTTCTTGAGCAGAATCCGAATGTGGCTAAAATAATCTGCGAAAAATCCATTCAGTCCCAGCGGGCCAGAGAGGCCGCGAGAAAAGCCAGAGATCTGACAAGGCGGAAATCAGCCCTGGACGGGCTTTCTCTTCCGGGAAAGCTGGCGGATTGTTCCGATAAGGATCCGAAGCATTGTGAAATATTCATTGTTGAGGGAGATTCCGCCGGAGGCAGTGCGAAGACTGCCAGAAGCCGCGCAACCCAGGCGATCCTGCCTTTAAGGGGAAAAATTCTTAACGTCGAAAAAGCCCGTCTTGACAAAATATACGGAAATGCGGAAATAAGGGCAATGATTACCGCTTTCGGCACCGGAATACATGATGATTTTGATATATCAAAATTAAGATATGACAAAATCATTATTATGACAGATGCTGATGTGGACGGAGCCCATATCGCCACGCTGATGCTGACATTCCTCTACCGTTTTATGCCGGAGCTCATAAAACAGGGGCATGTATATCTGGCCCAGCCTCCGCTTTATAAGCTGGAAAAAAACAAAAAAGTCTGGTATGCCTATTCGGATGACGAACTGGCGAAGATTTTAAACGATGTGGGAAGAGACCAGAATAATAAGATTCAGCGTTATAAAGGACTTGGAGAAATGGACGCCGAGCAGCTCTGGGATACGACCATGGATCCCGAAAAACGCGTTCTCTTAAGGGTTGGTATGGAGGACGAGGATGAAGCGGATATAAACCTTACGTTTATGACGCTGATGGGAGATAAGGTGGAGCCCAGACGGGATTTCATCCTGGAAAATGCCAAGTACGTAAAGAATCTGGACATCTAAGAGAGGTAATATATGGACGATCAGGTTTTTGACCGGATCAGTGAAGTTGATCTGAAAAAAACTATGGAGACATCCTATATCGACTACGCCATGAGCGTGATCGCGTCCCGGGCCCTGCCCGATGTCCGCGATGGCTTAAAGCCGGTACAGAGAAGGATTCTCTATTCCATGATCGAATTAAATAACGGCCCCGACAAGCCTCACAGAAAGTGCGCCCGTATTGTCGGTGATACCATGGGTAAATATCATCCCCACGGTGACAGCTCGATATACGGCTCTCTGGTAAACATGGCTCAGGAATGGTCCATGCGCTACTGTCTGGTGGACGGGCATGGAAATTTCGGCTCGGTTGACGGAGACGGTGCGGCTGCCATGCGTTATACCGAGGCAAGGCTTTCCAAAATCAGTATGGAAATGCTTTCGGACATCAATAAGGATACGGTGGATTTTATACCGAATTTTGATGAAACCGAAAAAGAACCTACCGTTCTTCCGGCCCGTTTTCCGAATCTTCTGGTTAACGGTACGACGGGAATTGCCGTAGGAATGGCCACAAATATTCCGCCGCATAATCTTCGTGAAATAATCAATGCCGTCATCCGTATCATAGATGACCGTATCGCTGACGAGGAAACCACTATCGAAGAGATTCTGCAGGTGGTTAAGGGTCCGGATTTCCCCACCGGCGGCATGATTATGGGAACAAGAGGAATAGAGGAAGCATATCGCACCGGCCGTGGAAAGATACGTGTCCGGGCAGTGACCGACATAGAGACTCTGCCGAACGGAAAAAACAGAATTATAGTAACGGAGCTTCCCTATCTTGTAAATAAAGCCAATCTGATTAAATATATCGCGGATCTCGTCAAGGATAAGAAAATCGACGGTATAACTGATCTTCGGGACGAGTCCAGCAGGGAAGGCATGCGTATCGTGATTGAGCTCAGACGGGACGTTAATGCCAATATTATATTAAATCAGTTATATAAACATACCCAGCTTCAGGATACTTTCGGAGTCATAATGCTGGCGCTGGTGGATAATGAGCCTCATATTCTGAACATCCTTGAAATGCTGAAATGCTACTTAAAGCACCAGGAGGATGTGGTTACCCGCCGTATAAAATATGATCTGAACAAGGCGGAGGAAAGGGCTCATATCCTGGAAGGGCTTTTAAAAGCGCTTGATGTTATCGATGAGGTGATCCGCCGTATCAGGGCCAGTCAGACAGTTGCGGATGCCAAGCTTTCCCTCATCGAATTTTTGAATATTGACGACGCCCAGGCTCAGGCAATAGTGGATATGAGGCTTCGTGCCCTGGCTGCCCTTGAAAGGGAAAAGATCGAAAGCGAATATAAGGAGCTTCAGGAAAAGATCAGAGAATTTAAGGAAATTCTTGCGGATCATAAAAAGCTTCTGGGTGTGATAAAGACCGAAATATCCGTTATTTCGGAAAAATACGGCGATGAAAGAAGAACCTCCATCGGATTTGACGCAAACGATATTTCCATGGAAGATATGATTCCCAGGGAAAATACCGTGCTGGCCATGACGTCTCTCGGATATATCAAGCGGATGACGGTGGATAATTTCAAAGCGCAAAACCGCGGAGGAAAGGGAATAAAGGGTATCACAACCATAGAAGATGACTATATAGAGGATCTTCTGATGACCACTACCCATAATTACGTGATGTTCTTTACGAATATGGGGAGAGTCTATCGTCTTAAGGCCTACGATATTCCCGAAGCATCACGGACGGCCAGGGGAACAGCAATTGTGAATCTTTTGGAGCTTTCTCCCGGTGAAAAGGTTACGGCAACCATACCGATGAAGAGTGTGGACGATGACAGATATCTCTTTATGGTTACGAAACGGGGAACCGTGAAAAAGACAGCGATTTCCGAGTTCCACAATGTCCGGAAAAACGGTCTTATAGCTATTTCATTAAGAGAGGACGATGAGCTTATAGAGGTAAAGAAGGCCGCAGCCGGAGAAGAAATCTTCCTCATTACAAAATACGGAATGTGCATACGTTTCGCTGAAAGCGATGTCCGCTCCACGGGAAGAAGTTCTATAGGAGTTATCGGCATGAACTTGAGCGACGGCGATGAGATAGTGGGTATGCAGCTTAAGAGTCAGGGAGAGACTCTCCTTATCGCTTCCGAACACGGAATGGGGAAACGCACCCAGCTTGATGAATTTAATCTTCAGAAACGGGGCGGAAAGGGAGTTAAGTGTTATAAAATCACCGAAAAAACCGGAGATGTTATAGGTGTCAAGGCGGTAAACGATGATCATGAGGTCATGCTTATTACCGATACCGGTATTATTATCCAAATCCGGGCAAGTGATGTTTCAACCCTCGGACGCATTACAATGGGCGTTAAGCTTATGAATGTGGATGAAGGAGTGCGTATCGTCAAGATAGCCAAGGTACGTGAGAAGGTTTCCGACGGCAATCAGGAAATAGAAAACGTTGAGGATGTGGAAGAGGACGGAGAAAAATCATAAGTATTCCGGAATAATATGCTTCACGTTCGCGTATTTCCTTGTGGCATTCCTGGTTTTGCACCCGTTTTTATTTCAGGGTAAAAGCCTGATACATGACGGAGACAGTCTCAGACAGCACTATGTGGCTCTGGTCTATTTAAGACGCTGGGTAAAGGAGATTTTTTTAAGGCTGTTTCGGGGAGAAGGTTTCCATGTGCCGTTGTTTGATCTGAATATCGGCTACGGAGGAGATCTGATCACAACCTTCGCCTATTACGGTATCGGCGATCCTTTCACTTATATTACACTCTTTGTGCATGAATCCCGTGTGGATTTGATGTACGGGATAATCTATTGGTTAAAGATATATTGTGCCGGTCTTGCCGCTTTTAGTTTTTTCCGTTATCACGGAAGAAGCAGCTTTGCGGCAATTCCGGCATCGCTTCTTTATTGCTTCTCCGGCTTCGCCATGTTTTTGGGAAGGGGGCAGCTCAGCTTTCTTTCCGCGGTAGTCTGGTTTCCTCTTGTCTGTCTTGGGGCGGATAAAATTCTGGATGGAAAAAAACCCTGGATTTTTGTTACTTCTCTTTTCTTTGCGGCAATCTCAAATTTTTATTTTTATTACATGATGGTGCTGCTTGTCACGGGTTATGTGATTTACCGGGCTGTTGTTTTAAAGAAGCTTCGGGGAAAAGCTCTTTTTGAAATGGCGGGACGCTTTGCTTTTTTCGGCATTACCGCCGCGGCTCTTTCGGGTTTCATGCTCCTGCCGGTTTTTACAACGGTTCTTTCAACGGCGCGGATAACCTATGAAAAATCCATTCCCGCGCATTATCCACTGTCCTTTTATTTAAAATATCCGGCGGCCTTTATCGGAACAATGAGTCCTATAGACTGGACCTCCCTTTCCTTTACACCGGTGGTTTTTATTACGGATGTGCTTCTTTTTACCCGATGGAAAAAATACGGTTCGCTGAAGCTGGGACTTGTGGTTTTGTTTTTGATGAGCGCTCTTCCGGCAGCGGGTACGGTGCTTAACGGCTTCAGTTATCCTTCAAACCGCTGGATATGGGCATTCGGCCTGTTAAACGCCTATGTGTTTGCGGTGATAACCGAGGAAATATCGGAGATTTGCCTGGGCGGGGTCGTTTTTCTTATTTTTATGACTGCGGTGTGCCTTTTCATGTGCAATCTGACGGTTCTGACGGATACTTCTTCCGTAAAAGTAAGCTGCATCGCCCTTATAACAATGACGGTATTGTTTCTTGTTTTTATCCTTTTCGAAGGACTCCGGAAGTATCTGTCTCTGCTTCTTTACGTCTGCGCGTTTTCAGGCATTATACTGACCGGACTCCTTAATTTTGCCAAATGGGGAAACAATGCCGCCGGGAAGGCGTTATACTTCGGAGAACCGTTTGAAGAAATGACCGAACCCGAGGCGGACGCTTTAATAAAGGATAAAGAGGGTGTATACAGGCTCGCAAACGACGGCCTTGAGGAGCATTCCAACAGTCAGCTCATCAGGAAAACGAACGGAACAAATTATTATTTCAGTGTGGTGAGTCCCTACATTTCGGAATATCTCGACAGAATGGGCTTTAACGTAACCAGGGCGTTTCAATACAGGACCGAGGATGACAGAAGCATTGCCGAAGCTCTCTCGATGACGCGATACGCTTTTGTCCGTGAGGGCTGGGAGGGCAACAGACCTTTTGACTATCATAAGACGGACCGGTGGACGGTAAAGGATGATAGTATTATTTATCTTTATGAAGCCGATGAACCCCTGCCCCTGGGTTATACCTACGATTACTGGATTCCGAAGAGCCGGTTTGAACAGATGAACCTTGCTGAAAGACAGGCGGCAATGCTCTATGGTGCCGTTATGGAAGAGAGCTCTTTAAAAGAGTCGGATTTTGAACCCGGAAACAGAAGCGTCTATCATGGGATTGAAGAAAATGAGAATATAGCCATCGACGGAGAGAATATTCTTGTAAAGGCGGAGGGGGCCTCAGCGGCTCTTAACGCGAAAGTACGGGATGACGCTGAAACCTATGTTTATATAAAATCCACGGATTTTTATCCGATAACACCGCTGGATTCAATGACTGAGGAAGAACGGGAGGAACTTCCCGCAAAGGAATGGCAGGAGCTCAGATTTGCCGGGAAGCCGAATCAGTATTCCATCGGGGCTTCCTACGGCGAAAAAATGGATGTGGCGGATTTTATGCTGAAAAACAATATTTATTACGGCGGACACACTGAAACCATGATAAATCTCGGGGTTCTTAACAGCGAAGAGGAAGAAGAGCTTCGGATTCACTTTGAAGACAAAGGGATATACAGGCTCGATGCTATCGATGTTTATGAACAGCCTGTCAAAGAGGTCAGGGAAAGAATTCACGCCCTGAAGGAAGAGAGCCTTACCGACACGGAAATCGGAATAAACAGGATAAGCGGAAGCCTTACGGTAAAGCAGCCGAAGCTTCTGGTTTTGTCCGTGCCATATTCCCCGGGATGGTGTGCCTTTATTGACGGTCAGAGGGTAAAATGTTCACCGGCTAATCTTATGTATTTGGGAATGGAGGTTCCTGCAGGAACACATAATATTGAAGTACGTTACCGGACTCCTTATTTCTTAATGGGAGCGTTATTGTGCCTTTCAGGAATTATTTTTCTGACAGTCTATGGTTTTATTTTCCGGGAAAAAACAAAATGAGCTTTTACACACACCTTCAGAAATACAGTATCCATGACGGAGAGGGAATCAGAACTACCCTGTTCTGGAAAGGATGTCCCTTAAGCTGTGCCTGGTGTCATAATCCGGAAACAAGAAAAGTACAGCCGGAATTGATGGACAATCCTGAAAAGTGTACGGGGTGTGCTTCCTGCGTTTCAGCCTGTCCTGCCGGTGCGGTTTATCTGTCGGAGGGAAGGGCGGCAACCGACAGGGATAAATGTCTCGTCTGCGGAAAGTGTGTAAATGCCTGTCCTGAAGCCATCCGTGAAATTGCCGGAACAAAGGCGGAGCCCGAAGATCTGCTGAAGGAGCTGTTAAAGGACAGGATGTTTTATGAAGAATCCGGAGGCGGAGTAACCTTTTCCGGAGGAGAGGTATTAAGCGGAGAGCTGGAGGATAAGCTTAAACTCGCGGAGGCGCTTAAGGAAAACGGCATCAGTCTTTTTATAGATACCTGCGGGTTTGCTCCCTGGGAAAAACTGAAGGCTTTTCTGCCTTTTGCGGATGCCTTTCTTTATGATATAAAAATGATGGATGAAGAAAAGCATCAGAAGTATACCGGTGCAGGAAACAGGCTGATCCTTGATAATCTTGAACGTCTTTCAGCAGAAAAGACAAGGCTGTTTATCAGAATTCCGGTGATATCCGGCGTTAATGCCGATGAAGAAGAAATGAACCACATTGCGGAATATCTGTTCCGAAAGAAGATCCGTCCGGAAAAAATTCATCTGATTCCGTATCATACGATGGGGGCGTCAAAATATTCCAGGCTTTCCCTGTCTTATGACGGTGCCTCTTTCAGCACACCGCAGGAAGAGGAATTGGAAAGGTTTCGGTCCTGTTTCGGGAAGTATGGCTTTCATAGTGTAAAAACCGGAGGATAGGGCCGGAGATAAGCTCCGGCCCCTGCCCGTTTTATTCAGGCTATGCTTCATTTAAGATCTGAATAATCTCATCGAGCTTCCTTGTAACGGGAACGGTGCAAAGCCTGCGGTAATCCTTAAGCTTCCGTGTAAGAAGCTCTCTGTTATCCCGGCGCTTTGCGGCATGGGAGATGAAACGCCGGAATATCAGAATCGGCCACCAAAACGCATGAAACCCGCTGAAATCGTATCTTTCGGGGTAGTGAAGCAGTGAAATGAAATCCTGCGGCACAAGATCAGAGAATACTTCATCGTCTGTAATAAAACGAAACAGATAAAGCTTTACGGAAACATACAGAGGGTCAGCAAGTGAAGGAGTCATTCCCTCCGGCCTGGTTTTGTCGCAATTCAGACAAAGAGAACGCAGGCGGCAGCTTATATTCCGATCAAAATTAATAATACCGTTTACAACCGCCCTGTATATTGCCTGAGGAGAAAGAATGTCAGGCTCCTTAAGCATAAACGAGCCGATTTTTTCCCGGCTTTCCCTGCTGCAAACCGCGGAAAGCTCCGAAAGAAGATCGATTTGAAGAGATTTGTCCAGAGTTGAGAGGCCCTGAAGAAATCGTTGAAGGGCTTCATCGGAGCAGCCTGTGTAAATAAGCCCCGTGCGATTGATAAACAGCCGGAGCAAATCGGTCAGCAGCCCTGTATTGCTGACAAACTGCATGAATTCGGGATTTTCAGGGGCTATGAGGAGGGCCTGCTCCAAAAGAGTGTTCAGCCGGAGGAAATATTCACGAACAGCTCCGGAGCTTCTTAAGCCGGAATGAATTTCCTCGCAGGCGCGAATAGCTTCACGGAAACGGATAAGATTATTCTCAGGTACATTGGGAACTGTTGCTGCAATTGAGCTCAACGCCATGAGGAGTAACATGCAATTTTTTTCCATAAAAATAGTAAATCTCCTTTCTGCTTTCTGAAATGTGATAAAAAAGTATTTTTAAGCAGAAAAGTACCCGGAGGAGGTCTGGAAAGGGGAGAAAGAAATGATACAGAAGCACATGATTTTGTTTGGTGTCTCCCCTTAAACACTATATATAGTGTAGATTAGATGAAACACGGATACTATGTTAAGAGTTCTCACGCAAAAAATAAAAATACTTTTGGCGGCCTGATCATATGAATAATTCTTTAAACATAACACTGGGAATACTGGCCCACGTCGATGCCGGAAAAACAACTTTGTCCGAAGCTCTGCTATATAAAACCGGAGCTATCCGCTCTCCTGGCAGAGTAGACGCCGGGAATACCCATCTGGATACGGATGAGCTGGAGAAACAGCGCGGAATAACGATTTATTCAAGACAGGCTGTTTTTTCTTATCACGAAAAAGATTTCTGTCTGATAGATACTCCGGGACATGCGGATTTTTCCCCGGAGATGGAACGCGCTCTTTCCGTGCTGGACTATGCGGTTCTTTTGATCAGCGCGCCCGACTCTGTTACGGGACAGACGAAAACTCTTTTTTCTCTTCTGAAGCTCTATCAGGTGCCGGTTTTTTTCTTTGTAAACAAGATGGATCAGGCGGCGGGTGAAGACAGGGAGACTCTGAGGATAAAAGTTCTGGAGGAATTAAAAAGTGTTTTCGGTGCTTCGGTTGTGGATTTTTCTTCAGGCTTTGGGGATGAAACCGTAAAGGAAGAGTTGGCCGTGTGTGATGAGCTCCTTCTTGGGAAGTTTCTGGAAGGCGGAGAGCTTACCGAAGAGGAAGTCCGGAATCTGATAAAGGAAAGGAAAACCTTTCCGGTCTGGTTCGGTTCCGCGCTGAAGCTTGAGGGAATCGATGAGTTTCTGGAAGGGCTGAATCAATGGGTTTTACCGAAGAATTATCCCGGGGAATTTGGAGCCCGGGTATACAAAATAACCCACGAGCAGGACGGGAAGCGCCTTTGCTGGATGAAGATAACCGGGGGAACGATACATATAAAGGACACCGTAGCCGGTACAGAGGGGCAGGACGGAAAGGCCGAAAAGGTGGAGAGAATCCGTTCATATACCGGAGAAAAATATACGTTTATCAACGAAGCCCGGGCCGGAAGTGTTGTGGCTGTGGAAGGTCTTTCCTCCGTCCATGCGGGTCAGGGTCTCGGAATTGAGCCGCCTCTCAAAGGAAGCGTGACAGGCTCGGTCATGAAAAGCGAACTGCTTCTTCCCCGTGAGGTGGATGCCCATCTGGCTTTTATTAAGCTTCGGGAGCTTAACGAGGAGGATCCGGCCCTGGGTCTTTCTTATGATGAGGAGAGTAAACTTATTACCGTGGGGATAATGGGGCAGGTTCAGAAGGAAGTGCTGGGAGAGCGGATCGCTGACAGATTTGGCTGGAGGGTTCGTTTCGGAGCGCCCCGGATCGTATATATGGAAACAATTGCGGAGAGTGTGGAGGGCGTGGGGCATTTTGAACCGCTTCGTCACTACGCGGAGGTTCATCTTTTGCTGGAACCCTTACCGGCAGGCAGCGGGCTTATGTTCGCCGCCGACTGTCCTCCTGATACCCTGGCGGGAAACTGGCAGCGTCTGATACTGACTCATCTGATGGAAAAGCGGCACCGCGGGGTTTTAACGGGATCGGAAATAACCGATATGAAAATTACCCTCATCGGCGGAAAGGCTCATTTGAAGCATACAGAGGGAGGGGATTTCAGGCAGGCAACCTACCGGGCAGTGCGTCAGGGACTGATGATGGCAAAAAGCGTGCTTTTGGAGCCGGTTTTAAGCTTTCGCATGGAGCTTCCCCGTGATGGCATAGGCCGGGCGATGAATGATTTGGAGCAGATGGGCGCGAAATTTGCCCCGCCTGAGATAAACGATGAGAAGGCCGTGATAGAAGGAACGGTTCCCGCTTCTTCCTTTGGGGAATACTCACAGGAGCTTTTGAAATTTACCCGGGGAGATGGCAGGGTTTCAACGGCGTTTTACGCATATCTTCCGGCGCATGATCCCGAAGAGGTAATTGCGGCCTCGGGTTATGATCCTGAGCTTGACCTTAAAAACCCTTCCTCCTCCGTGTTCTGTTCCCACGGAGCGGGAACCCTGATTCCCTGGTATGAGGTCAGGGATTATATGCATGTGGATACCGGCTTTGGCGGCGGAGAGACGCCGGAGGAAATACGTGAAGCGAAAATCGTCAGATCCTCAGGAGGCGGTATATCGGCCTCAGAAGCGGAGCTTATGGCGATTTTCGAGCGAACCTACGGGCAGGTGAAGGATCCTCTGGAACGCAGCAGGGAGGCAGAAAAGCAGACAGTTCGTTATGACGCTCCCAGGGAAAAGAAATACCGGGGAAAGGCCCGGCCGGAAAAGGAATATCTTCTGGTGGACGGTTATAATATAATTTTTTCCTGGAGGGAACTTAAAGAGCTGTCGGAGAAGGATATAAAGGCTGCCAGAGACCGGCTTGCGGACATTCTTTCTGCCTTTGCGGGAGCGGCAGGGATGAATGTTATTCTTGTTTTTGACGCCTATAAAGTCAGCGGAGGCTCCGAGAGGGTTGAAAAATACCACAATATTCATATAGTGTATACGAGAGAGGCGGAAACCGCGGATCAGTATATTGAAAAAACGGCGCATGAGCTTAAAAAGGATTACGGCGTTTGTGTTGCGACGTCCGACGCGGTGGAACAGGTCATTATTTACGGCGCAGGGGCGCTGAGGCTGTCGGCTGATGATCTCTTCCGGGCAGTGAGCGATGAAGAGAAAAGGATAAGGGAAATCTATCTGGAAAACCAGACTTCGGAGAAAACCTATCTGAAGGACGTCATGCCGGAGATTTTACCGGAAGATAATTGAAACAGGAGGAAAAAATGGATCTGACAAAAGAACGGGGCATGAACGAACGAATAAAAAAGCTGAGGTATGAAAGCACACACACTCCTCCGACTCTGGACACGGAGAGGGCGAGGAGCGAAACGGAGACCTACCGGAAATATGAGGGAGAGCTTTCGATCCCGGAGCTCAGAGCTCAGGTGCTTTATGATTATTTCGCCTCAAAAACGCTGTATATCGGCGAAGGGGAGCTGATTGTCGGCGAAAAAGGATGCGCACCCCAGGCCTCTCCCACCTTTCCGGAGCTTTGCTGCCATACCGTCGAGGATATGCACATTATGAATGACAGGGAGCTCATAAATTTCAAGGTATGTAAAGAGGATTACACCTTTCAGGAAGAAACAGTCATTCCTTATTGGGAAAAGCGCTCGATACGGCATAAAATCCTGAACTCCATGACAGATGAGTGGAAGGACTGCTATGAGGCGGGGATGTTTACCGAATTCATGGAGCAGCGGGGTCCGGGACATACCGCCGGAGCGGATCGTTTTTATACAAAGGGTTTTGCCGATTTCAAAAAGGAAATAGAGGAGGTTCTGGGCGGGCTTGATTATTTTGCGGATTATGAGGCACAGGAAAAGGCCGAGGAGCTTAAGGGCATGGCAAAGGCCTGCGATGCCGTTATGCTTCTCGGAAAGCGTTATGCGGAGTACGCCAGGGAGCTTGCGGAGAAGGAAAAGGATGAGACAAGAAAGCGGGAGCTTATTCAGATAGCGGAAAACTGCGAGGTCGTTCCCGCCCATGCGCCCGAAACCTACTGGCAGGCAATTCAGATGTACTGGTTTGTTCATCTTTCTGTTACCACGGAGCTTAATCCATGGGACGCTTATTCCCCGGGGCGCCTCGATCAGCACCTCTGTCCCTTCTACAAAAAAGATACGGCAGCGGGACGGCTTGACCGCGACAGAGCCCTGGAGCTTCTGGAATGTCTGTGGATTAAATTCAATAATCAGCCGGCGCCGCCGAAGGTGGGGATTACCCTGAAGGAATCCGGAACCTATACGGACTTTGCGAATCTCAATACCGGAGGTATCACTCCCGACGGCGAGGACGGCGTCAACGAGGTGAGCTATCTGATTCTTGACTGCATGGACGAAATGAAGCTTTTGCAGCCCAGCTCCAATGTGCAGATAAGCAGAAAGACCCCAAAGAAATTTCTCCTTCGGGCCTGTGAAATATCGAGAAAGGGCTGGGGCCAGCCTGCGTTTTACAATACAGAGGCCATTGTGGGAGAACTCTTAAACGCAGGAAAAACCCTGGAGGATGCCAGACTCGGCGGATCCAGCGGCTGTGTGGAAACCGGAGCCTGGGGAAATGAGGCCTATATTCTGACCGGTTATTTCAACATCCCCAAGGTTCTGGAGATAACGCTTAATAACGGAGTGGATCCCCGTACAGGGAAGCTTATCGGTCTCCCCCTGGGAGAGGCGGCTTCCTTCACCTCCTTTGAGGAGCTCTGGGAGGCCTTTGCAAAGGAAATGGCCTATTTCCTCGATATGAAGATCCGGGGCAATAACGTTATCGAAAAAATATATGCCCGCTACATGCCGGTTCCCTTCCTCTCAGTTATTGTGCGGGATTGTGTACGGAACGGAAAGGATTATAATGCCGGAGGTGCCCGTTACAATACCAAATATATCCAGGGAACGGGTATCGCGACGATTACGGACGCTCTCGCGGCCATAAAATATCATGTATTTGAAAAAAAGAGCTTTTCCATGGAGGAGCTCTGTGCGGCTCTTTCCCATAATTTTGAAGGATATCCGGAAATTAAAAACCTGGTAAGTCACCATGCGCCGAAATACGGAAACGATGAAGCTTACGCCGACGATATAATGAAAAAGGTGTTTAAACTCTATCATGATCTGGTTGCCGGGCGTCCGAATATGTGCGGCGGAACCTATCAGATTGACATGCTTCCCACAACCTGCCACGTCTATTTTGGAGAGGTTATGGGCGCCAGCGCAAACGGGCGGCTGGCGGGGGTGCCGATTTCAGAGGGGATTTCTCCCGAAAAGGGGGCGGATACAAAGGGTCCCACCGCCGTTGTCAGATCCTGCGCAAAAATGGATCACTTAAGCACCGGCGGAACGCTGTTAAATCAGAAATTCACTCCCGGAGTTGTGGCCGGAGAGGAAGGACTGGAGCAGATGGCAAATCTTATCAGGACCTACTTTAATATGGACGGCCATCATATCCAGTTCAACGTTATCGACAGGCAGACCCTTCTTGATGCCCAGGCCCATCCCGAGGAATACCGGGACTTGATCGTCCGTGTGGCGGGCTACAGTGATCATTTCCGCAACTTAAGCCGTGCCCTTCAGGATGAAATAATCAATCGTACCGAACAATCTTTCGGATAAAAAATTTCATTTTTCTCTTAAGTATTTTCTTATACTCTCCGAAATAGAAAGTACAGGAAATCGTTTTACCGCATGGATGCGTTTTCTTCACCCGAAAGAACGCACCATGCGGATTTCTGTTTGTTAAGGATTTTTTTATTGTAAATACCCCTTTTTCCTACTATAATATTGGATGTATGCGCCATCGGCATACATCAAACTGAAAGGGGAAACACATGGTCGCAACAGACATCGGAATAGATCTGGGGACGGCGAGTATTCTCGTATATATCCGGGGAAAAGGGGTTGTTTTAAAAGAACCCTCCGTCGTCGCCTTTGACAGGGACACTAATAAAATCAAGGCTATAGGAGAAGATGCAAGGCTTATGCTGGGCCGTACCCCCGGAAATATCGTGGCGGTTCGTCCTTTAAGGCAGGGAGTTATCTCGGATTACACCGTAACCGAGAAGATGCTGAAATACTTCATTCAGAAGGCAGTGGGAAGAAAAACCTTCCGCAAACCCAGAATCAGCGTGTGCGTCCCCAGCGGCGTCACGGAGGTGGAACAGAAGGCTGTTGAAGACGCGGCCTACCAGGCGGGAGCCAGAGAGGTGGCCATTATTGAAGAGCCCATTGCGGCGGCCATCGGTGCGGGAATAGATATTTCCAAGCCCTGCGGAAACATGGTTGTGGACATAGGCGGCGGAACCTCCGATATAGCGGTGATTTCCCTCGGCGGAACAGTTGTTTCGACCTCAATAAAGATTGCCGGGGATGACTTTGACGAAGCCATTGTGCGTTATATGAGAAAGAAACACAAGCTCCTCATAGGCGAACGGACGGCGGAAGATTTGAAAATCCGCATCGGAACCTGCTTCAAGATGCCGGAGATCGAATATATGGATGTTCGCGGGCGTGACCTGGTGACGGGCCTGCCCAAGACCATCAAGGTAACCAGTGAGGAGACGGAGGACGCCCTCAGAGAAACCACCTCCCAGATCGTGGAGGCTATCCACGGTGTTCTGGAAAAAACCCCTCCGGAGCTGGCGGCGGATATTGCGGACCGGGGAATTGTTCTGACCGGCGGCGGAAGCCTTTTAAGAGGACTCGAGGAGCTTATCGCCGACAAAACGGGAATCAACACGATGACCGCGGAGGATCCCATGACGGCAGTGGCCATCGGAACGGGTAAATATGTGGAATTTATTGCCGGCTACCGTGAAGAAGGGGAATAGAGAAGAGCAAAGACAAGGAAGAGGCTCTGGCTGATATCAAGGGATTGACGATACTTAAGGGTGATTCGAAGGAAAAAACGGAGTAAAAAAGTATGGTCAAGGGTTTATATACCGCATATTCGGGAATGATTAATGAACAGCACCGGATGGACACGATGACCAACAATCTGGCCAACGTGGCTACAACCGGGTTCAAGAAGGAGGGGGCGACCTCCCAGTCTTTCCGGGACGCGCTGGCCGTGGAGATTAAGGATAAATCCGAGTATTACCTGACAAAACGCATGGGAATCATGAATCCCGGCGTGAAGATTGGTGAAAACTACACGGATTACAGCGAGGGCGGCTTCAGGGAAACCAACAACACCTACGATCTGGCCCTTTCGGACAGGGGCTTTTTCATGGTGGAATTCACAAACAAAGCCGGAGAAACCTCTACAAAATATACCAGAGACGGGTCCTTCACTCTGACGCTTAACGGGGATCTCGTCACCAAGGACGGGGATTTTGTTCTTGATAATAACGGAAATCATATACATTTAAGCACAACCGCTGAAACTCAGATTGACCGCCAGGGCGGGATATATCAGAACGGCAACCTGGTGGCCACTGTGGGCGTGACGGATTTTGAAGACCCGAATCCGTTCCCGACCTATGATTATCTGGAAAAATACGGCGAAAACTACTTTGAGCCCGTGGAGGGTGCCGTTCAGACTGCCAGTCCGGCTCAGGTTATTTCAGGATATCTGGAGCAGTCCAATGTCAACCAGGTGGAGGAGATGGTGAATATGATCGCCATCAACCGCCAGTATGAAGCCAACCAGAAGATTATTACCGCGATCGACGGAACTCTCGATATAGCGGTTAACAATCTGATGAGACCGAAATAAGGTAACGGAGGTTTAGGTTTATGGTACGTTCTTTATGGACAGCTGCGACGGGCATGATCGCTCAGCAGAATAATGTGGATACCATTGCGAATAATCTGGCCAATGTCAATACGGTAGGTTATAAAACAGAGCAGAACGAATTCAAATCCCTGCTTTACCAGACGCTTCAGACAAGAACCACCACGGCAAACGGGGAACAGAAGCCCATAAGCGCCCAGGTCGGCCTGGGAGTACGTAATGCTTCCATAACCTCGCAGTTTACCAACGGCGCGTTCCTGGAGTCCGAGAGCACCACCTCCTTTGCCATAGGCGGCGAGGGATTTTTCGCGGTCCGCGGCGAGGACGGACAGACTTATTACACCCGGAACGGCGATTTTAATTTCTCTCTGGCTCCCGGCGGCGGTCTTGTGCTTGCGAATTCCGACGGACTTGAGGTGCTTTCCTCTACCGGCGCACCGATGACAGTGCCGGCAACCATGAACGGACAGCCTACCATTGCCTCAAAGATTACGGTAAGCGGCGACGGTCAGCTTTATTATCCGGATGCCAAAAACAATCCCCAGCCCATGAATATTACCCTTGGACTTTATCAGTTTCAGAATCCCAAGGGCCTTCAAAAGGTCGGAGACAGCCTTTTTGAAGTAACAGCGGCTTCGGGGCAGGCCATGAACGAGGCGACAAACGCGGCTCTTACAAAATCCACGGTTCGTCAGGGCTATCTCGAAGGCTCCAACGTGCAGGTTGCGGACGAAATGGTTAACCTCATTATCGCCCAGCGCGCCTACGAGCTTAACTCCAAAGCCATCCAGACCACCGATGATATGATGCAGCTCGCCAATCAACTTAAGCGATAAGGCTTGAAATGCGGCAGCTCATAAGGAGCTTGCTCATTCTGAGCTGACATATTTCAAGCCAACGGATACGAGCAAGAAGCGATTCGCGAAGCGAAGAGCGGGATTGCGAGTATACGTCCGATTGCGTTAGCCGAAGGCGAAGCAATCGGAGTTATCGCGTAGAAAGGAATATAATGGATCTCTCCACCGACTATCTTAACAACACTGCCGTTAACGACGCACTCAGCGGTACGGATAAACTCACAAAGAAAAATTACAACGGCTCCACGGACGAGGAGCTTATGCAGGCCTGCAAGCAGTTCGAAGCCTATTTTATTGAGCAGGTCTACAAGGGGATGGAAAAAACCGTTCCCGAGGAGCAGTTTACCTCCCAGTCCACCGGAACGCTTGTAAAATACTATAAAGACGAAATGATAAAGACCATGGCGGAGCAGACCTCCGATCAGGAGCAGCTCGGTCTGGCACAGATGCTCTATGAGCAGATGAAGCGCAACACGGGAGTGAGTGCACAAGAGGCGCTTCAGAAAAGTGAAGTGCCTGCGGGTGAATAAAATCACATTTTTTCATGTCTGAAATTCAAGGCTTTGTCGAAAACATTATTTTTCGAAATCCGGAAAACGCCTATACGGTATTGACACTGGAAACCGACACGGGAGAGGAGACCCTGGTCGGCTTCTTTGAATACATTGACGTTGGAGCGGAGATTGCGGCCGAAGGCGAGATAAGCGAATCCGCCGGCTATGGCCCGCAGTTCCGCGTGTCCTCCTACCGGATAATCACTCCGGAAACCGCCTCAGCCATGCTCCGGTATCTGTCCGCAGGAGCCGTAAGGGGGATAGGCCCGGCTCTGGCCCGCAGAATCGTTAAAAAATTCGGAGAGGATACCTTCAGGATATTTGAGGAAGAACCTTCGCGTCTTTCCGAAGTCAAGGGGATAAGCGACCGTAAGGCCCGGGAAATCGCCCGTTCATACGAAGAGGTGGCTCTGACCCGCCGGGTACTCATTTTCTTAACCGGATACGGTATTTCGCCGGCTCTTTCCATCAGACTTTATGAAAAATACAAGGATGAAATCTATTCCATCATTGAAGAAAATCCCTACCGCCTGACCTGGGAGGTTGAGGGCATAGGCTTCCGTACGGCTGACGAAATTGCCGTCAAAGCCGGTATTTCCCCTGATTCTCCCGGGAGAATACGCGCAGGGGTACTGTACTGCCTGATGAGCGCCGGAACGGAGGGGAGCACCTGCCTGCCGGAGGAGCTTTTGCTTGAACGCGGCGCAGCCCTCTTAAGAGTGTCGGCTGAGGAGGTAAAAAGCGCCGTGGAAGAGCTTGTGATGGAGAGATATCTTGTGCTCAGGCGTCAGAACGGAATTTCCATGGTTTTTACAAGAGAGCTTTTCCGAAAGGAGGCGGAATGCGCACGTATGCTCCGGGAGCTTGGAGAGCGGGACATGGATTCGGGGGTGAACGCTTCCGATGAGCTCCCCGGGATAGAGAAGCGGAAGGGAATTTCCCTTGACGAGGCTCAGAGAGAAGCGGTGCTGAAAGCCATTACAGAAAATCTCCTGATTATCACGGGCGGACCCGGAACCGGGAAAACCACTCTTATTCAGGTTCTTTTAAGCTACTATGTTTCAAAGGGACAGCATGTTCTTCTCTCGGCGCCCACGGGCCGGGCCGCCAAACGTTTGAGCGAAGCCGCCCGGTACCCTGCTGCGACCATACACAGGATGCTTGAGGTCAACGGTCCTCCTGAGGAGGATGGGGAAGGGGCCGGACGGTTTGAACGCAACGAAGCCAATCCTCTGGAGGCGGACATCGTTATTGTGGACGAAATGTCCATGGTGGATATCTATCTTTTTCATGCTCTTCTTTCGGCAATTTCTCCCGGAACGAGTCTGATTATGGTGGGAGACGAGCATCAGCTCCCCAGCGTGGGGCCAGGGGCGGTTCTTCACGATCTGATGAAAAGCGGCCTGATACCGGTGGTGCGCCTTACGCATATTTTCCGGCAGGCGGAGGAGAGCGATATAGTCATGAACGCCCATGCGGTGCTTACGGGCAGCGAATTAAAGCTGAATAACGACAGCCGGGATTTCTTTTTCCTGGAAAGGAAGGGGACGGAGGAGATAATACAGGGAATTATATATCTCGTGGGAAAAAAGCTTCCCGGCTATGTGGGATGTGAGAGTGGCGGAATCCAGGTGATGTCTCCGATGAAAAAAGGCGAGCTCGGCATATATAATCTGAATGAACGCTTGCGGGAAGCCCTGAACGGCGCCTCGAAGGAAAGAAGAGAGGTTCATTATTCCGGCGGGACGCTTCGCGAGGGAGATAAGGTAATGCAGATTAAGAATAATTATGAGCGCGCCTGGCGTATCGAACTGCCCGGAAAGATCCTTCCGGAGGAGGGCAAGGGCGTGTTTAACGGGGATATGGGCTTCGTGGAACATGTTGATGCGCTTGGAAACGTGACGGTCCGCTTTGACGACGGGAGGCGTTCCGTCTATGAAAAGGAGTCTCTTAAGGAGCTGGAGCTTTCCTTTGCCATCACGATTCATAAATCCCAGGGGAGCGAATACCCGGCGGTGGTGATCCCCCTTCTTTCGGGCCCGCCGCTCCTTATGACGCGAAACATATTGTATACCGCCATTACACGGGCTAAAAACGCCGTGGTTATCATAGGTTCCAGACAGACGCTGCTGCGCATGGCGGAGAATATCCATGAACAGAAAAGGTATACGGGATTGGAGGAGCGAATTGCTGAAAGCGGCAGATTTGAAAGAAATACTGACGGAGCTGATTTTTCCCAGGAGATGTCCGGTCTGTGACGGCGTGGTGCCGTTCAGAAAGGGACTTATACATCCTCAATGCGTCAAAGCGTTTTCGGTTATCGGCGACATGCGCTGCATGAAATGCGGAAGACCTTTAAAGCATACTGAGGAGGAGCTTTGCGTTTACTGCCGGGGCCGCACCCACAATTTCGATCTGGGAATAGCCCTGTATCGCTATGACGATGCCATGAGCGCCTCCATTTTCCGGTATAAATACGGAAACCGGAGGGAATATGCGGAATTTTTTTCACGGGAAATGACGCGCCTTCTTCTGCCGGATCTAAGGCGCCTTTCACCCCAGGCTCTCACCGCGATTCCTATTTCCCGCAGAAAACACCGAAAGCGGGGCTATAATCAGGCGGCACTTCTTTCCTCCGGGATCGGTGCTCTCACCGGAATTCCCGTATATAACGACCTTCTGATACGTGTTCGTGATACTCTTCCCCAGAAAACTCTTGACTCCGCGGGGCGGATTAAAAATTTGAAAAAGGCTTTTAAAATAGCCCGAAATGATGTAAAATTAAACTCAATTATGGTCATCGATGACATATATACCACCGGAAGTACAGTAGATGAAGCCGCCGCTGTTCTGAAGGCGTACGGTATCGGCCGGGTTTATGTCATGACGCTCTCTGCGGTTATGCAGAGAGATGTCTGATGGATAGCTTAAAGGAGGAAGAATCATGGATGTAAGAAACTGTAAGAAATGCAAGAATCTGTTTAATTATATTGCAGGGCCTCAGATCTGCCCCGCCTGCCAGGAGAAGATGGAAGAGGATTTCCAGAAGGTAAAGGCGTTTCTTCAGGAAAATCCCAATACCACCATGGTTGCCACAGCTGAAGCCTGTGAGGTGGAGATAGGGCAGATCAAGCAGTGGCTTCGTGAGGAGAGGCTGACCTTTGCCACTGCCGACGGCTCTGAGCTTACCTGTGAGAAATGCGGCAAGCCCATTATGTCCGGCCGTTTCTGTGACGTCTGCAAAGCCTCTGTGGTCAGCGAGCTCAATGCTTCCATAGCTAAACCGAAGCCTGCAAAGCCCGAGCCGAAAAAACCGGCTTCCGGCGGCTCGAAAATGCGGTTTCTCGGATAAATTTAAAGAAAAGTCATGCTGGATGAAAAACGTGTGCGTCTCATGACGCAGATGGCCTCTTATGAGGAGACTGACGGCAGGAAGATGATTCCCGTGACCACCTGGTTCAGAAGCGACTATGTGGGCTTCAATATGGTGAAAAGCGCGCTCAGCATCACCATAGTTTATGTGCTGGTTGTAGGAACCTATATTTTCTGTAATGTTGAAAAATATATAGCGGATTTTTACAAGACGGATTTTATGAGTCTTCTTCGCCGGTTTCTTTCGATTTACGCGGTAGTGACGATTGCGTATCTCCTGGTGGCGTTTCTGCTGTATACCTATCGTTACAATAAGGCTCGGAAAAGTGTGAGAACCTATCAGAGGGCTCTCTCACTTTTACTGACCATGTATCACATGAATGAATAAGATGACGAACTTATTAATGGCAAGAGATACCCTGAGGAACTTTTACAGCCGGTACGAAATATTTATTTTTCCGGTGATAAAGTTCCTTTTGGCGCTTATTACCTATCTGACCATCAACAGCAGAATCGGCTATATGGAAAGCCTCACCAGTCCGGTGCTTTCCATTATGGCCGCGCTTATCAACGCCGTGCTGCCTCCCGGTTTGATTATTGTGTTTTCTGCCCTTTTTATAGTTCTTCATATATACCGCCTGTCTCTTGTGTGCGCCGCGCTCACACTGATGCTGTTCATTATTCTGTTTCTGGCTTTTTTTCGATTTGCTCCGAAAAATGCGATAACGGTGGTTCTGATGCCGCTTTCCTTTGTGATGCATGTGCCTTTTCTTGTGCCCATGTGTACCGGTCTGGTGGGAAATCCTCTCTCCTCTCTTTCGGTGTCCTGCGGTGTGGTGGTTTATTATTTTCTGAAGTTTATTGTGGATAACGAGTCCGTGATACGGAACCCCGGCGACGCGACCATAGCGGAGCAGGTCACCTCCATAATCGGAAGTATCGCAAGAAATAAAAATATTCTGCTGTTTATTATTGCTTTCTCGGTGATTATTATTCTGGTCTGGCTCATCCGGCGCCTTCCCGTTCCGCATAACTGGACCATCGCAATTCTTGCCGGAGGGCTTGTGGGTCTGATGGCCGTTCTGATCGGCGCTATTGCCATGGATCTTGAGGTTTCCGTTTTTTCAATGATATTTAATACAATTCTGGCAATTGCGTTGGGGTTTGTTCTGCAGTTTTTCCTGTTTTCCGTGGATTTTACCCGCACGGAGTATGTTCAGTTTGAAGATGAAGAATATTATTACTATGTCAGGGCAGTACCGAAGATATCGGTAAGTGTTTCCGAAAGGCGGGTTAAACGGGTCAGCAAGGCCAGTAAGGTCAGCAGAACACCATGACGGGTCTCTCTTCCATTACGGATTTTCTTGAAAAATACATATCCTTTGAGTCGATCCCGAGGATGGTCATTACCGATTATATCGAGATTCTGCTCATTTCCTTTCTGGTCTATTCAGTTCTGGTCTGGATCAAAAATTCCAAGGCCTGGTCGCTTCTGCGCGGCATTATAGTAATAGGCCTTTTCATTCTTTTAGCCTATATTTTCCAGATGAATACAATTCTCTGGCTGGTTCGCAACGGCTTAGGCGTCGTTTTGATGATGCTGATCGTTATCTTTCAGCCGGAGTTAAGACGGGCGCTGGATGTTCTTGGCAGAAAAAGCTTTGTGGCCCAGATCATGAAGATAAATGTGGGCGGTTCCTCCGGCGAAAGGTTTTCGGACAAGACAAGAAATGAGCTTATCAGAGCGAGCTTTGAAATGGGGAGGGCCAGAACCGGAGCTCTTATAGTCATCGAGCAGGTGGAGCCCTTAGAGGAATATATCCGGACCGGTATTGCCCTGGACTCGATCGTTTCCAGCCAGCTGCTGATTAACATCTTCGAGCACAACACACCGCTTCATGACGGGGCGGTTATCATCCGGGGCGACAGGATTATTTCGGCCACCTGTTATCTTCCGCTTTCGGAAAATATGGCTCTTTCCAAGGAGCTGGGTACAAGACACCGTGCTGGTGTCGGCATTTCGGAAATGACGGATTCCCTGACGATCATTGTTTCCGAGGAAACGGGACGGATTTCAGTGGCTTATGAAGGAGAGCTGTTCAGAAATGTAGATTTGGATTTCCTTACGGAAAAACTGACCCTGCTGCAGAATAAAAATGCGGATGCCAGAAAATTCCGGCTCTGGAAAGGCAGGGAAAAGAAATGAGGAGAATTAAGCAGTTCTTTACGGAAAATATCGGATTGAAGCTGTGCTCCCTGATGATAGCTTTTCTTCTGTGGCTTATTGTGGTCAGCATTGACAATCCGGTTATGTATCTGACCTACAGCGGCATTCCGGTTACGGTGGAGAATGCCCAGCTCATGGAGGAAAACGGAAAAGCTTTCCAGATTGCGGAAAACAACCGGACGGTCAGTATTGTCGTTCGGGCTGAGCGCTCGGTCTTAAACCAGCTTTCCCGGGATAATTTTCTGGCTACAATCAATATGGCGTATCTGGACGGAAATCTGGTTCCGCTGGAGCTGAAGGCGACAAGATATGCCGACAGGATACGCAGCATCACCTCCCGAACCGAGAATATCAGGGTTGAGGTGGAGGATCTTGTACAGAAGCAGATTTCCGTCAAGGCAGTAACCACGGGAGAACCGGCAGAGGGCTGCAGGATCGGTTCGGTAAAGGCGGCAAGCAATGTAGTCCGTATGTCGGGACCTGAGTCCATAGTTAATTCCATTGTCCGTGCCGAGGTTTCCGTTGTTGTTACCGGAATGTCCAGCAATATCCGTGCAAATGAGCCCATCGTCTTCTATGACGAAAACGATAATCCCGTGGACACATCGGAGCTGGAGCTTTCCATCGAGCGTACCATCGTTACGGTGGAAATCTGGAACACAAAGGAAATAGCCGTGGTCGTTGATTATACCGGTGCCCCGGCCGACGGGTATGCCACCAACGGCGTGGTTAAGGCTTCTCTGGAAACGATTTTCGTCACCGGGGAAGAGCAGGCCCTCTCCTCTCTGGAGGAGGTGGATATTCCCGCGTCCCGGGTGGATATTACGGGTGCCACGGATACCGTGGAGGAAACCATAAATCTGACCTCCTATCTGCCGGACGGCGTATATGTCGTGGATGAGGAAGAGCAGGCGAACGTGACTGTTACGGTGGGTGTGGAACAGCTTCAGACCACTGTGGTAAATATTCCTACGGCAAACATAGCTTTTGAAAATGTACCGGAGGGGATGCTGGCTCTGTTCGCGGATGACGCGGTGGAAACCGCCGTATCGGTCCGGGGGCTCACGCAGTCCCTGCTGTCCTTAAATCCCGTGGAGGTCACGGGGAAGATAGACTTAAGCCAGATTCCGATTCCGGAAGGACAGCTGCGGCCTCTTCCGGATCTCTATAACTGTGAAGTAAGCTTTTCTTATCCGCCCGGAATATATTCCGGAGATGTTGTTGTGACCAAGCCGGTGCTGCTCCAGCTTAATGAGACTCTGCCTGAGGCGGAGACGCCGGTCGCGGAGGTTCAGGAAGGAGTTTAAGCGCCTGCGATACGGCGCGGAGAGGATGGAATATGCCCAGATTATTCGGAACAGACGGGGTTCGCGGAGTGGCAAATACGGAGCTTACTCCGCTTCTGGCGATGCAGCTCGGAGCTGCCGGAGCCTATGTGCTGACACAGGAGCGTTCCTATCGTCCTACCATCATGGTGGGGTGTGACACCAGAATTTCCGGCGGGATGCTGGCAAACGCGCTTATGAGCGGAATATGCTCCGTGGGAGCCAACGCGGTCTACGTCGGAGTGCTGCCGACGCCGGCCATTGCGTACCTGACGAGGAAATACAAGGTGGATGCCGGAGTTGTGATTTCGGCTTCCCATAATCCGGTGGAGTTCAACGGGATAAAATTTTTCAACGGAGACGGTTACAAGCTTTCCGACGAGCTGGAGGATCAGATCGAGGCTCATATCAGGAACGGCAATAAGGAGCTTCCCCAGCCCATGGGCTCCCGGGTCGGGAAAATGAAATACAGGCAGGATGCCAGGGAAGAGTACATCAATCATTCCATAAAGCAGATCGGGACGGATCTGGACGGGCTGAAAATTGTTGTTGACTGTGCGGAGGGAGCGGCATATTACACTTCCATAGAGACACTGAAAGAGCTGGGAGCTTCCGTTGTGGCAATCCACAATAATCCCGACGGAACCAATATTAACGCCAACTGCGGTTCGACCCACATGGAGGAGCTCTGTGCCAGAGTCGTTATGGAGCATGCCGATCTGGGGCTTGCTTTTGACGGCGATGCCGACCGGCTCTTAGCCTGCGACGAAAACGGGGAAAGCGTTGACGGCGATGAAATAATGGCAATTATCGGAAATCATATGCGGGAGCAGGGACGGCTTAAGAACAATACAATTGTTGTGACCGTTATGACCAACCTGGGCTTTCTTCTGATGGGAAAGGAGCAGGGGCTCACCATCGAGCAGACAAAGGTGGGAGACCGCTATGTTCTTGAGAGAATGAGAGAAATCGGAGCCTCCCTCGGCGGGGAGCAGTCCGGTCATATTATTT
Source organism: Lachnospiraceae bacterium (assembly GCA_024680815.1). Classification (GTDB taxonomy): domain Bacteria; phylum Bacillota; class Clostridia; order Lachnospirales; family Lachnospiraceae; genus NK4A144. The sequence continues at coordinate 73,280 of JAILBQ010000073.1, forward strand.
TCCTGGATGAAAATACCACCGGGGACGGGCTGCTTTCGGCCCTGCACCTTCTGGAGGTTGTGAAGCTTTCCGGGAAGAAGCTTTCGGAATTGAAAAAGATCATGCAGGTGCTTCCCCAGTCTCTGGTGAATGCCAAGGTTCCGAATCATAAGAAAGACCGGTATTCGGAATACCCTGAAATCGTGGAGGCTATAGAAAAGCTGGAGAAGAAATATGCCGGGGAGGGCAGGGTGCTGATCCGTCCCTCCGGAACCGAGCCCATGGTCAGGGTAATGATTGAGGGCAAGGATCAGGCCATGATAGATGAAGACGCGCGTTCACTTGCCAGGCTTATAGAAGAGACCGTAATGTAATGACAAAGGCGGCGGCGTTTTTCCGGGAAAACCGGCTCGCGCTGATTGTTGCGGCCGTACATTGGGTAATAACGTTTTTTACCGACCGCCTGGTCTTTTCCTTCGGAGATAATCCGTCGTACCTTACCTATGCTTCCTGTAAGGCACTGCTCCTCGTATTTTTGTTTTTTATCTACCGTGCTCTTTTAAGGCATACGCCCGACACCCTTACAATTCTTAAATTTGCCGGAATCTATCTGATTCCGATTATCGCCGTCCTTATATTCAAGCTTCCCCAGGGGTTTTTAAGCAATGATGAGGTGCTGATTGCCGAAGAGGCGCGCCTGCTTCATGAATATACCTGGTTTACCTACCTCACCACCTGGTACTATATCATTTCCATGATGATAATTCCCTTCCGCTACGGTCCCATTCTCGTGAAGGTCGTCCTGCAGCTTTTAATCTGCGGATACTGCGTGTTCCGCCTGAGCGCATATCTCGGAAAAAAATACGGCTGCTGGCTATACGCGGCCTTCCTGCTATTTCCCGTTCTGGCCTATACGACCTCGGCTCACAGGATTCCCGTATATTTCCTGCTGTATCTCTTTGAGCTTTTTACCCTGCAGATGGATCTTTCGGAAGGAAAGAATCCGTCAAAGGGAAAACTTGTCTGGCTTCTGCTGCTGGGGGCGGTGCTGACCCAGTGGAGGACGGAGGGCATATATCTTGTGGCTGTATTGCCCCTCCTTCTGTTTCTCACGTATCCGGGAATCAGAAGACTTAAAACAGCCTGGAAGGTCCTGCTTGTTTTCTTTCTGATTCAATATATTGTGCAGATACCCCAGAATGGGGTTCTGCCTCTCAGGATGGGAGACAAGGCGGACAACCGTATGGGGCCTTTTTACGCCTATACAATAACGAATATGTTCCGGGAGGGACTTGACAGGGAGAAAAACAAAGAGGACATTGCTCTTGTGAACCGGTTCCTGGACGTTGAGAAGATTGACGCTATAAACGAGGCCCTCGGAGAGATTAATTACGAGGATACTCTGATCCTCTATTATCCGGGTTATGTGGGAGTTCGGGAGGGAGCGGAGGACGAGGACTATAAAGCCTACCTTACGGGCTGTAAGAATATTTTCATAAATAACCCGGATGTATTCTTAAAGACCCGTCTCGGGGCTTTCCATTATGCCGCCACTCCCTATGAGCCCAGGTGGGACGGTGGACTGTTTTCAGGGCTTTTAAGCCTTGTAAAGACCGTGGCTTATAATCTGTATCTCCCTCATCTCCTGCTGTTTCTGCTCTGCCTCTACGCGCTTTTCCGAAGCCGCTGGTGGACGGTGAGTATGTGCGCGGGCCTTATGTGCCACAGCTTCATTGTATTTGTATTGGCTCCAGCCTCGTATTTCAAGTATTATTTCCCGATCTATTTTGTCGTATATTTCTGGATGATCTTCTTATGTATTGGAGAAGCCTGGAACCTTACCCACAGGGAGGAAAGGAAAATCCTCGTAAGATAAAGCAAAGGCGGATGCTTTCGCACCCGCCTTAATTCTGCTTAAATATTGATCTTACTCACCAAGTCCGTTATCAACAGCGGCTACAAGCGCCGTTAAAGCTGCTTCCTCATCCTCTCCCTCACACATGAACTCAATCTCATCTCCGCATTTGACGCAGGCACCGAGGACGCTTAACACGCTTTTGGCGTTGGCGGTGTTGTCCTGAAAACGGAACGTTATAAGAGATTTGAATTGCATGGCTTCCTTGCAGAGAATGCCTGCGGGACGCAGATGAAGTCCGGTCGGATTCTTGATGACGACCTTCTGACTTACCATTTTGTACCCTCCGATATCCCCTCGTACCGCGCTCATGAAGCGCTGCCGCGGCAAATAATCCCGGTATTTGTAAGCTCACAAAACCACATCTATTATAAACGAAACGGTGGGGAGAATCAATAAAGCATATATTAATTATTACAAAAGGGCTGTATTTATTGTTTTTCCAGCATTATTATTCCGTTTACCACTTTGACGTCTAAAACATCATCTATAGATAATCCGGCTTCCTGCATGGTTTCTTTGGAAATCCGTATTCCCTGACTGTTTCCCCACGTTTTTACCTGTGTCTGCATAGTAATCCTCCATCAATTCTTCCTCAACCGGCTCCTCAGGGATTTTCGGAAAAGGCAGCAGCCTCGCCGGCGGAAGGCAGGATGAAGTCTGAAGAGTCAGGTTCAACCGGCTCTTCCGGGATTTCCGGGGCGGGCTCGGGGGGAGCGTCCGGCGTTTCCGGGTCTTCGGGCGATGCATTGTCTTCGGGGACCGGCGCGGTATTTTCCGGCTCCTCGGGTTCCGGGGCAGGATCCGCCGGAGCTTCGGGGGCAGGCGGAGCAGGGTCGGGAGTGGACGGAGTGGAGCCTTCATTCGGAAGAGCTCCGGTTTCGCCGTTTACCTCGCCGTCACCAACGATCTCGTTTCCGGTGAGCTCGCCGTCGTTATTGACCACGGCATCCTCACTGTTTTCAATAGTGCCGTTGTTCTCGATTTCTCCGTCGTTATTGACAATTGCCTCATTATTGTTTTCGATGGTGCCGTTATTCTCGATGGTCGCCCCGTCCTTATTATTGACTACACTGTCGCCGTTATTCTCGATGGTGCCGTGATTTTCAATCGTCGCCCCGTCGAAGTTATTGATCCGGCCGTCGTTGTCGTCTCCGTCGCCGTTCACCAGGGTGCCGTAGTTTACAATGCTGCCGTAGTTGTTCAGTGTGTGAGGGCTGTAGTTCATGAGTACGCCTTCAGTGCTCAAAGAAAGCGTTCCACCATCATTAACGGTAACTGTGCCGTAATTTAACAGTGTGCCATTCACAACCAAAGTTCCGCCATTGTCAACC